>JAGLDC010000089.1 GCA_023145965.1 bacterium
TGCTTTCCCTCGACCTCGAAATATTCCGGTTTGATATCCTCAAATCCCTCGATAGGTGAGCGACCTGTTTGTTCCGAAGTAAGAACTTCAACGATAAAATACTTTGGAGATTCGCCCTCGCTGGGACTGAGCACTAAAGGGGCATTTAAGTCTTTTTTTTCGCCTAAAGGAACATTTTGAGCCACAAAAACGGCAGGGCTCATCCGTAAAGCATGAAGAGTGGGGATAATAAAAAGGGCGATGCAAATGCACCGCCCGATTACCTTAAAAATCATCATGGCGTGGTTGCGACAACAAAAACGGTTATTGTATGTTCACAACCGTCAGAAGCCGTAAGAGGCGCTGTAAGCTTAGAGTAAAGACGCCAGCTCTCTCCAGCTACAGTGGAATTCACCAGGTCTGCTGCAGGAAGAGATGCGCCGTCGATGATATCATAATCTCCAGTGGCGGGCGCAGTGGAAACATCACCTACTCCCATCTCTAGAAGGTATGTATCTACTCCGCTAGCGGCACCAGCTACCCAAGCGGTAGGAGTTCCGAATCCACATGCCGTAGGAGCCAAGGAGGTGCTGTATGTTTCAAAATCAAGCGCTACATTGCTCTCGTTATCGACCAGGATATGAGTTCCTACTGAGGTGGTAGTCATCTCAGATGTTGCTCCCGCATTAACATTATCAATTGGCCAATTAGGGTATGGTGCCGAATCGGCGGCATTGCGAAGTGAAAAATCGATGTAGTTAACGGTCACCGTGATCGTAAAACTCTCGGATTCCTGAGCATAAAGAGCTCCAACTGCAAGTATGACGAAAATCGCCAAAACAATCCTTTTCATTTCTTCCTTTCGGTAAATATATTTATAATCTATATCAAATGTAAAATTTTATACTCAATACCCGGGTATAACCGATGGCACGGCTGTAAATCTAGTTTGCAAGCGATGTCGTTCGCCAGCATAGCCTTCGATTGGAGCTATGAACCATCCATTAAAATATCTTTCTTCGCCTGATGTAATATTATTTTCTATGCGAATAGGAGTCTCAAAAACACTCTGTGCGTCGGCAAAATTTGGAGAAACAGGCGGAGTATTATAGCTAGCCCACAATAAAGCAAATGTATCAATACCTGCATCTTCCGATATTGTCCAAATAGGCCACAACGAGTCTATTGTTGTGCTATCTGGGGCATCCCAGGCCGAACATAAAATATCCACCGATATATTGCTACGGTTAATTACTTTAACCAATTCGTCGAAATCGGTAATAGCTGTATCTCCAGGAACCAAATCAGAAATCCACCAAGCAATATAATTCCCGCCGGATATATATTCAAGAGAGATTTCTATATAATTGATTGTAATGTTTATAGAAAAAACGTCACTTTGGGCAAAAATGGGGGTAAGCAACAAAAAAAAGAGAGTAAGTAATAAAATATTTCTTTTCATATAGGTTTTCTAAACCGAGCTATAAAGGGTTTTCAAGTCAACAAATCATAGTTTAAATAAAAAATATCTATTTTCAACATTAATCCTATGTTGCAATAAGTTAAATGCAATCGATATAATGTCTATTAATATTGGCTTTAAACACAATATGTCCACAAAATCTTTTATTTTACCTTCAGATAGTTAGTCTTAGGATTAAATCAGCTATAAAAGCTTAGAAGCAACATTGTATAGATTACCAAAATTGACAAATTACTTTTATTTTTTATATTTCACTATGATTATAACTATTAATTATGGAGATATTTATCTTTATGGCAAAGATAATAAAAAATAACGATCAAACCGAAAAACAGCCAGAAAGTTTTTCTGAAAAAAGATATACCCAGTTTCGAGATAGGCTAATTCGGGTGAGAACCACTAATCGCCTTTGGACTGTGCTTGAAAACCAGAATTTTTTCACTTGCGGTTACTGTGGACACAAAATGGCCCTTTATTCTCCACTTTCATTGACCGGAAGGGAAGAGGAACCGAGTATGTTCTACGGCTGTAGTCGCCGTTGTGAATCAAGTGGTATTCATAGATATCAGTTTATAGATACAAAATTAATAAAATTCATTTATGAAAGATTTCGCGGGCTTTTCCCTAATTTAAAGGGGGATTCCAAACATGTTAAAAAGCTAACAAAAAAATTCGAAGAGATAGCTCGTCACGATGCAAAACGCCGCCATCTTTTAGAATTACTGCCGCATGCCGGTTTCAATAGAGATGATCTTCTTAAAGAACTTATTAATTTAGAAGAAACAATTGAAAGTATGCGAGATAATGTTTCTGGGTTTTCGAAAAAGAAGCCTGAAAAAAGCACGCTTTTTGCACCGATATTTCTTGCGGAAACTCCCGGAGAACTTTTGACACTCGATTTACTCTATCTGAGAGAACTTGTTGGCGCAGCCATATATCGTATTAGATTTTTTAACGAAACACTCGTGCTCCGAGTTACCCCGTTGACAGAGGAAGAACATCGGTTTAATAGAGAAGGCGGTGGCAAATTATTCAATATTCACCTTCAGTATGACCCGCGAAGCCTGGATATGAAAACCATTTCAAATGACGAAGAAAATGAAGACAAATCTGAAACACCCGCTAAGGAAGACAGGAAAAAATACGCCTTTGAAAGAGTAGATGTCGATTTTATCATGAAAGATGAAGAACCGGAAAGCGATTATGCTGGACACACTCGAAGCGCCGAGAAAGTCGATCTAGAGCTGTTATTAACTGAACCTGGTTCTACCAAAGAAAAGGAGATATTAAAACAGCGAGCTAAAAAACCTAAGGACGACAATAAGAAGGTCTAGTTATTTTATACCAAATATCGAATTCTAGGCTTAATTTTGTATAGAACTTGAAAATAATAAAAAAACACTTGAATTATTGAAATATCCGTTTATACTCTACGTGTAAAAGTTTTGAAGCCGTGGCCGCGGCCAATTGGGAGGTCCAAATGGCACGGATATGGTTTATAAGGTTAGCCAGCTTGTTAATGTTGGCTATTTTTGTTTTCCCGGTTTACCCAAATCTTACAACAATTCCAATAAATGATTCGCAAGGCTCGCCTGGTGCGGCATATATATTTGCAGAATCCAAGGCATACACTAGTTGGATGGAAAGAGGAACATTCGACGCTGGGCTTGCCACTGAATATGGTGAAGTGCCAATTTTGTGGAGTGCAAGCGCTCTCAATAGGGGAAATTTCCTTTGGCCGGACACGCTTAGTTCGATGCGACCTTTTGATTTTGGTTTTGGAGATGAATACAGTCCCACTAATTATCCAAAAGCGTTTTCCATTTCAATTCCCGGAGAAAAATCTATTGCGATTATTAAAGGCTCTGTCCTAGATGATTATGGCATGAGTTGCACATGGCAATATCCATATTACACTCAACTATTTAATGGCCTCGAACTCCCTGCGAATGTTGTCCAAAGCCTTGTAGATTCACAGGTAGTGTCTTTCGATTGGCGGACGCGTGTTGTCATTATTCCTGCATTCTCGACAGCATCTGGAAGCCTTGCTGTTTATATGGACGAAACAGTCGAGCGTTATCCAGACCTAGGGCTTGCTTTAAACGAATTTCTTTCTTCGGGTGGAACAATCTATACTGAAGGAAACGCGTCATACCTTCTTGAGGCCTACGGAATACTCCCATCTGGCAGCATCGATATAAACGACAGAGTGGAGGGCGCGGTTAGCGGATTTTGTGATGTAGAACGGGTCAATCAAGAACACCCGCTTGGATTCTATATTTCTACAAATGGAGTCTATACGGTTCTCGGGCCGACATTTAACATTGCAGAAATGGATACAATATTAAGGATTCTTTCAAGCTGGGATTCCGACGATATTGGTAAACCGTTGGTTGGAATCGTTCATCCAACAGGTGGCGGAAGGATTCTCCTTAACGCAGGAATGCCCACAACAGGTATTATAACCTCAGGGGATGAACGGCAATGGCAATACTCTGCTAACGCAATTCTTTCCGCATTCGCGGAAAGGGCTATGCATGTCCGTAGCGTGCTTACCGGTGTCGCTACAGACTCGGTCGATGTCGCGCCTATCGCTTTACCGGTCAACCGTGCGGAGGAATTTGAAGTAACGATTAGACTTAGGAATCTCTGGAATGCGCCAATTACTAATGTGTCTGTGACCGAACAGCTCGTGGGAATATTCAGTTATGTAGCTACTCTTTCCGGACCAGCACCATCTTCAGTAACATCATCGAGTATCACCTATAATATTGGAACCATTCCCGCTAACGGTGAATTGATAATTGTTTATAGACTCACTACTCCACCTGAAGATGATCCGAAATGGTCAGATATCGACGATTACATGTTCGATGATAATCGAGGATATTGTCGCATATCCAGTAGCACCATGTTTTTCACAGATCCGGTCGAGGGAATAGAGCGCTGGATATACAGAAATAGCATAAAGGGGAGATTCCTCTTTGAAGCTGATATTGTTGCCGATGCTGATCTTAATTGGAAGAACATATTGGGAGAATACTTCCAGCCTTTTAAAATATGGTCGATTTTCGAGAACAAGGAGAGGACCGCAGGTTTAAACACTAAGTATGTGCAATATATTCCGCTCGACATTCCTATTTATTGGGTCGATCCCATGTCCATTCCGATTATCCGCACTCCAGGCGGACGGTTTGTTGACCTATTGAGGGGCGATTATGATGTAAATAGAAACGGTGAGATCGATCCGGGAGAAGTATATAGAGATATGGATGGCGACGGTAATCCCGATGCTTGGCTAGATGTAAATACCATGCACCCCGCGCCGGATACCATGATTTATGAAGAAATCTATTGGTTCAATCCATGGTCGGATGAGTTCGAGGATATCGATGGCGATGGAATTCACCCTGTTGATATAGATGACGATGGCATATTCGAAGTTGAAGACCCTGACGATAAGATTCGAGCGCTCAGGTGCGAATGGACTTGGAACCTTGATCCCTTCCCGGGATACACTTGGTTCGATCCCTATGCCAGTTGGGAACTTTGGATTGATCCGCCACCGCTTGTTGGCATGGCTCTTGGCGCAGCCGAGGCAGCCGGCAGCCTTTCAGTAGATGTCGATACTATCTCCGAGATAGGCGATGAACCATATTATTACAGCAATTGGGAAGATTGGATGGAGTTCGATACTCTTGCGGGTGAAATTATTTGGAAGCGACTTGTTTATGTCCATTTCGGGGCTTATGAGGGCTTCGTTTTTGTGGACGACGGCGATGTTGTCCCCGATCCCGATGCTATCGATGTCGGGCATGTGCCGTGGCCAAGAAGAGAATACATCGCGGTTCTTAATCTAGGCGGCAATGAACCGACTATGACAAGCCCCTGGTGTGATTCAAGTAGATATAGTTGGATCGAGTATAATACGATTTGGGGCGAGCCTATCAAAAAGAAGACGCCGATTCGTGTGAGCTACACTTATTACACGCCACTACCAAATCCTCTTCAGTTCGAGTATATTAGCGCAACCTATGAGATAACCGATCCAACAAGTCATGAGCAGATGCAGTATTTGCCCAAGTATGGCGACGCCGATCTTACTTTCAATCTTTGCGCAAGCACGGAGTATAGTAGGTATTGGTTAAAGGTCGTTGGGCAAGATTGGGGCGAGTTCGATTTCGATTATGATGGAGAGGGGAGAGGCTGGCTCCAGACCTCACCTGTGCCTGATAGTTTAGGCGACGGTGTGGTTGGTTACATGGTGCATGAAATACCGAAGGGAATGGGTGGATATAGTATCGATCTTCCGCGCGATGCTTTTGGTAATATTGATGTATCCGAGCTTGTAGATGGTTTCAGGCCATATATGCACCACGACTCGGTTAGCGATACAATAATCGTATCAGAACTACCGTTTAAATGGCAGATATTAATCCCGCAGATACTTATTCCGCCTGCTCTCGATGACGATGACTTCGATGGTGAAGACGACTGGGATGACGATTTTGGCGATAGGTTCGTGAGTGGAACGGGTTACCTTCACGATGTCTATCCTCCGCTTTTTGGCGAGGATGCAGAGGACAGTTTTGCGGTGAATCCATGGACGTTCTTCCCAATCGAAGGCGACCTTGCCGAACCCCATGAGGGATGGTGTCCGGGAGCTGACAGCTCTTATGGAGACGACCTATGTGAACATCTGGGCGAAACTCGCCTCACTGTTCATGTGACCTATGAAGGTAAAGGCTATGAAGGCCCTGTCGAGATCAACAAAGGGGTATGGCTTGTTAACGAGGAAATCTTCGGGGGATCGCCATGGGTGCAGTGGTCGCACGCTCAGTTCGCTTTTGCTAAAGGGCATAATATTTCTCTATGGCCACAAGCTAATCCAACAGTAATCCCAATTCATCCTGATACCGTTCTTCTTCAATGGCAGATATCCGAGACCGAGGAACCGGTCGAATTCGATATTCTATATGATCCATATCTCGATGGCACAGGTTATGGCGATGTTACAATTACAACCCATGTTGGCGGCAGAGAACCATCGAGCTTGTTCCAACCCGATGCATATTGGAATGCCCGCATAGATCCCATATATGAACCAGTTACATTAACAGCTATACCATGGGCATCTTCAGCAGATTCCGCTTTGCATGAAGCCGGGTATCCAAGGACAGAAACCGGAACTTTTTTACAGATAGTAGTCGAAGTCGATAATAACACAGGCAATCATTGGTATCAAACAACCGTCACACCGGATATTTCAGCTTTAGGTTCCAGTGAGTTATTCCTTTGGTATGGTTGCTATCCCAGACCTTTCGTGCCTCAACATGTTGTCTTCGATTCGACTGGCGAACCAACGATTATCCCCGGTGACGATCCGAGAACTTTTACTGCTGGTTGGAGATTCAATCCAAGCGCAGATGAGGTTCTGTTCCAGGTTGGCGATACCGATGGAAGCATAATGATCCCCGAGATACAATCATCAAGACGGGCATATTATATTTATCACATTAAGCTCGATCCCAACTTGCCGGTCGGCGTTCATGAGATACCTATGGTGGTTTCGGCATTCGAAAAACATTATACCGATCCCGGGCCGGGTGTTCCAGTTTCGTATAATGTTCCAACGGCTCTGTTTGCGATTGTTCGCCGCGATTTTTCTGATGGTTCGATCGACGAATATGCCGAGATAATTCGCGGTCAGGCGGTTTTATCTAATATCGAAACCGAGCTCGAGACCTATGTATCGATTGAGAATCCATCGACAGACGTGAAGTGGGCATTCAGCAGGCCGACTCTTACGAATTGGCCAACTCTCACAAATGTTTCCGGCGCTTCGGTTGCAGGGAGCAGGTTCTCAGCTCCGATACCCTCGGAGGTCGGTATGCCTTGGCCACCTAATGTGGACGTTAACCTTTTCTGGATAGCCGCAAAGGCCATTGTTGAAGCACCCTATGCCGCTGATGAGCTTCCTTTGGACGAGGGTGCAACCTTGCGCTATAATGATTTTATGGGTATTCCACGGTCAAAAACCTGTGGCGATATCGATGTCACGGCGCGAGGCGCGCTTATGCGTATGGCCAAACGCGTTAGCGAAGTGAATGGCGTTCCTATCGGCGACGATGGTTATTATGTGCTCGAGCAGGGGCACAACGAGATGATAATAGATATGGTAGCTACCAATATCGGTAACGATATCGCCTATAATATCGCCATTGAGGGGCAAGTTGGAGCCGATGCTTCGTTCATTTCGGCTGACGATACCTATCCTTATACCTATAATGAAGATACTAAAATTGTCTATTGGTTGAATTTCGCGCATATTCCACCGGGGGAGGAGCGCATTATACCTGTCAGAATCGAAATCGAACGCACAGAAGATGATGATCTCCTTGAACTATTCTGCGCTTTTGCGGCAGAATTCTGGGACAGCCTGGACCTTGACAGCGAAACAAGGGCGGTGCGCTACAGACCGGAGGATAGCGATACTATATTCTATGGCGTCGATCTTTACTTTGAGGATGGCGATCTTTCCGTTTCGCAAGCTGAATTCGAGTTAGGCGATGCGATTACATTAAACGCACAAGTGAGAATTGGAGGAAATACAACCGCGAAGAACACTGTAGTGCGCTTTATGGAGGGCACTCAACAGATCGGTTCTGATAAGATTATCCCAGAGCTTAATCCAGCAGATAGTTTTACTATCGTGAGTACACCTTATACAATTCAGGACGAATATAAGGTTCTTTATGTAATGGTCGATCCGGATAGCTTGATGGGGGAACTCGACGAGAAGAATAATCTCACTATGTTCGAGTTATATACAGGTAAAGGTTCTCCTCTCAGAGAAGTCCAGAATTTCCCAAATCCTTTTAAGGACTACACTGAGTTCACTTATGTTTTAACCAAACCTATGGTTGATCTAACCGTTAAGGTCTTCACTGTGAGAGGGAGGCCGGTTCGAACCTTCGAATTATGTCCGACCGGTGTTGGATATAATTCCGTTGGTTGGGATGGACTTGATGAGATGGGAGACCAAATAGCAAATGGAACGTATATTTACAAGATAATCGCCGAGGATGGAGAAGGCGATAATTATGAATTCACAGAACGAATAGTCAGAATGAAATAACACATATTAATATTAATATTAATATGATCAAACAGGGCGGCCTTTCAAGGCCGCCCTTATATTTTTGCAGTTGAAACAACTTGCGAAATTTTTTTAGAGAAGTAAATTACTTCTATGCTTGTGCTGGGATTAGATACGGCTACTTCAATAAGCTCGATTGCATTGTATGATTCTGAGCTTGGGCGTTCTCTTGGCGAGATTTCCCTCGAAAGCATAGCACGACATTCCGAAAAACTGATACCTAACATAGATTTTCTCCTTTCTCAGAAACAACTCAGCTATGATTCAATCGATCTTATCGCTATCTCAATCGGACCCGGATCATTCACTGGTCTTAGAGTCGCGCTTTCTACTGTTAAGGGGATAGCTTATGCAAGCCATAAACCTGTTGTAGCAGTTGATAGCCTCATGGCGCGAGCATATGCTGGCGTTGGTATTATGGATAAGGTTGCATCTTGTCTCGATGCTAAAAGGGGCGAGGTTTTCGGCGGTATTTTCGCTGTGGGATCGAACAATTTAAGTATAATCAAAGAATCGGCGATATTTTCGATAGATAACTTTATAAATTCTTGTATAGAGAGCAAAACAAAGTTTTTAGTCACTGATTTGGCAGATCAGGCGGTAGTTAAACCATTTATAGATTCCGGTTTAAAACCAATAAATGATATTTATAATAGTATATTTTTATGTAAGTTAGGTCTTATTATATATAATTCTAGTGGAGCTGATGACATAAACTTATTATTGCCTAAATACTTAAGAGATTTCATGCCCGGTTTACCAAGATGATAGAAAATAGCTTTGACGAAATTTTGGATTTTTTACACTCAAAGCGTATTGCGGAAGATTGTAGCTTTTCTGTGATAACAGGCTCAGGTCTCGCCGGAGCTGTTAATAAATTCGCTGAAATTATTCAGCGATTTAAATATACGGAATTGCCTTCTTTCCCAGTGCCAACAGTTATAGGACATACTGGCGAATTACTTGTAGTTAAATTAATGAATAGCAATATTTTAGCTCTTGTCTTTTCAGGGAGAACTCATCTATATGAAGGCGTGAACATAAATAATATCCTGTTTCAAGTTAGGTTAGCTAACTTGTTGAATATTAATAAGATATTTATTACATGCGCCGTAGGTTCTCTAACTGAAAATTCAAAACCCGGGGAACTTGGCCTACTCTCAAATCATATTGATTTCCAGTTATTGGCGGTAAATAGGTTGTCTCAAGTATCGCATAGAAGTATATATGATAAGAATTTGTGTGCAAAGATATATGAAATAGCATTAAATGAGCGAATACCCATTAGAAAAGGGACACTGTGCAGTATTTTGGGTCCAACATATGAAACATGGGCCGAAGCTGGCATGGCACGCTTTATGGGTGCTGATTGGATGTCGATGTCCACAGCGAAGGAGGCAGCCGAAGCCTCAAGGCTGGGGATGAGTGTTGTAGGGATTTCGGGGGTAACGAATTTCGTTAACGATAACGGTATTTCTCATGATAGTGTTATAAATTCAGCAAAAGAATCCTCCGAAAATCTATGGAGATTAATTTATGCTTATGGGAGAAGTTTAGCAAATGAATAATAAAAAAGAAAACAAGGTGCCCTGGTTTAAGAAAAGGCTAAATGGCCCAATCAATCAACCGGCGCGAGAGGTCCCCGACGGACTATGGGTGAAGTGCGAGTCGTGCGGAGAGATCATTTATAAAAAGGAACTTGCTAGAAATCTTTGGGTGTGCAATATGTGCGGGCATCATTTTAGAATCGATGGTACCGAATATATTAACATACTTATCGATGATGGAACATTTGAGGAATATGATGCAGAGATAACATCAACTGATCCAATAACATTCTTAGATTCAAAGAGATATACAGACCGTTTAAAAGATACTATTAATAAAACAGGCATAAATTCCGCCATAATAACAGGTATTGGTAAAATAGAATCAATTCCTGTAAGCTGCGGTTTTATGCAATTCAAGTTTATCGGTGGTTCTATGGGAAGTGCTTTAGGTGAAAAATTTACCAGAGCAGTAGAACGAGCCTTGGAACGCAAAGTGCCCATGATCACTGTGTCAGCTAGCGGTGGCGCTAGGATGCAAGAGTCGATTTTAAGTCTGATGCAAATGGCTAAAACTGGGACTGCGCTTACGAAACTCCATGAAGCCGGATTGCCATATATATCAATTTTGACTAATCCCACTACTGCTGGAGTTATGGCAAGCTACGCAAGCCTCGGCGACGTGATAATTTCAGAACCTAAAGCTCTGCTCGGATTTGCAGGGCCTCGAGTGATCCAGCAGACAATAGGGTCAGAATTGCCACAAGGGTTCCAATCTGCCGAATTTGTTATGGAGCATGGTTTCGTCGATAAAATCACTCCAAGGAGCAAATTAAAGAAAACTGTAAGTGGTTTATTGAATTATATGTTTCAGAATTCAGATTAGAATTATTGCATTGCTACTCATAAGATATATTATGTAAACTTTCAAATAAACAATAACACCTTTGTTTTAATTTATGAAATTGCCTATACTCCCCTGTTTTTTGGTTTCAGCTTACAAAAGAATAGTCAAATAGAAAATTATCTATTTAAAAATAACTATATATTTTGGCGGAAGATTGAGCGAGAAGCAAACTCGCGATGAAAAACTGCGCGGTAGTCGATTTCGGTTTTTCGGAATGAAGAAAATTAAAATAAAGAGAGATTACTTGAGTGGAATGAGTTATCAGAAAAACAAAAGCTATTTTATGGACAAACTCTGCCTTCTGTGGATATAACAATATAAATATCATCGCCGAATTCGAGAATTTGTCCAGGTTTTCCATTAGAGGCATAAAAAGTGGAACTACCTGAACCGCCGTCATGTATGAGGTTAGGACCGAGGTAAATAACTCCGATCCAATTACCCGCAGTAGCTGGCCATTGTTCGTAATCGAAAAGAGAATTCATCGGATCACGGTCTGGACCCGGCCATTCATCAGCATATTGAGGGACTAAGCCAAAAGGCGGAATATTCGGCAATACTTCAGTGGGATAACAACCTTTTTCGGTATAGAATATCGAAAGCGATTGGAAAAAATATTTTAAATAAAGCCGCGCCTGAGTGTATTTGGCCTTCCGTGCGGCTTCGCTGAATCTCGGAATTGCTAAAGCGGATAAAACGCCAATGATAACAACAACTATCATCAACTCGATGAGAGTAAAACCGCTTCGTTTTTCAAATAAAAATCGTTTCATATCATTACAAATAATACGCAATAAATGTGCCATACTACGAAAACAGCATTAGCGCTTGACTACAGGGGATTTGGTGTTACAGATTCGTTTAGTCTTCTGAATACTAATAAAGCAAATTGCAAAATGCAATGATTATTTTTTTAAAATCAACCTCTTTCGGCTCGACAAATCGCCGCTGCTTGCCTTTATATAATAAACACCCGAAGGGTAATCTTGCATGATCAAACGGAACGTTTTCGTTCCTCGTTCTACTGAACCTTGATAAACTGTTTTTATTTTGTTACCGAGAATATTGAAGATCGAAATATCGACATAGTCAAGCGTCTTGGAGCAGACAAATTCCATCTGCGCGGTGGAATTAAAGGGATTTGGTTGTATCTCAATTATCTCGAACAAACCGACTTGATAAGCTTCCATTTCATGAATACCGGTTCCACCGAACTCAAAATCTATACCGGTAATCGTCGAATCCTCATCAAAATCTTCAATATGATGTAAACGCGGAGATTGAATACCACACTCATCTTTATAAGCACCAATCTTCCACTCCCCCGTTCTGGGCGGTAGATTTTCGAAGGAGTAGTTACCATCGATATCGCTAGCGACAAGTTGCCATGAAAGTTGATAGGCAAGATCCTCGTTATAAGCAATAACATCTGCGTTTTCGACAGGATTGCCAGACGCGTCGATAACCGTTCCTTCGACTCGAGGCATAGTTGTCAGTGTATTTAGATAGAAATTAGCGTCTGTAACCGTATCGCTTTCGCCCACATAGATAGATTCATAACCATAAGGGGTAGGTATTGCGTTATAAGACAAGAGGTTAACTTCGTATTCATAACCACCTTTAACTGGAATAACAAAATGTCCATCCGATTCGGTTACTGAACTGAATTCTATACTCAGGCTTTCGCTGAATGCATAAACTGGTATAAGTTCGAGAGGGATTTCTCTTGTGCCGTCGCTCGAGTCTGCAACGATGCCCTCGATTCCAGAATCCACTCCTCGGATAACAAAATCCACATCGGTTACATCACCACTGGAGGGAACTTCAATTTCATGCATCGAGGGATCAATATATGCATCGGTTCCAGTGCCCATATCCTCCGATAACTCGACAACAACACTCCCTTCTAAAGAAGGAATAACATAATCTCCGGAAATCGGATCGACCAAGGCAGCGCTTATAGAATAGGATGTAGAATTAAAAGCGGTTACCATTAATAATGGTGGTAAAATGCCTGGAAGTGTCGATGAGATATTGCCAAAAATCATTGAGGTTCCGAGGTTGCAATATGCGTTCATCCTAAGGCTATCGTCAGAGCTATGAATAGCGCTAGCCGCTACATAGCCTATATGGAGATTATCGAGAGGAATTACAAGAAGCGTTAAATCACCAGTATCCGAAAGCGCAATGTAGTATCTTCCAAGCGAATCGCTGATGGAAACATTTGATTCATCTTCGTCTCCGATTATAGCCACACAAAACGCTCCGGCGATGGGCATCGAATCCGAGGACGCGCGAACGATACCATAAACATAAGGTGTTTCCGGCTCGGGTGGTGTATCAGGAACTACAATATGTAAAATGGCGGTATCTGCAGTGCCTTCACCATCGTGCATGGCGACATAATATATGGTAAAAGTGTCTATCAATCCCATGGGATCCTCGTCGAAAGTCAGTTCTTTCGAGTGATAAATAATCCCATTCGACACACTGTCATCGTCGCCGACAATGTAGTCATTTTCGTCAACCCAACCTATCGATGGAAAACCATCTATCAATCTCGATATAGAACCCAATTCCGAGGGTTCTATCACTCTATTAAAATTCTCATCGAAATAGACTCTTAATTCAATTGCATCTCCGGCAAGCGGAAGACCTATTTGAAAATCCAATTCGGCTGGTGGCGTAACTGTTGTTTCAGAGGAGCCATTTATTTCTATACTCACTACTCCGAAGGCCGCGTTAATTAAGGTTAAGATCGCAAAAAGTGTAATTAATCCCCTCATTATAATCTCCCTTGTTAGATTATTACTTAATATAAATAGCCTTTCCGGTAGATTCAGAATTTCCGTTTTTAGCTCTAATAAGGTAATTCCCCGAGCTTAGTTGTGGTGATGGCCTCCATGTAGCGAGACCATTGTTATTTAATTCTGCTGGCAATTCTGCTACAAGATGTCCAACAGAGTCATAGATCTTAACTACTGAGTTAAATGGAGTTTCGATGTAACATGCGGAGTTAAATGGATTGGGCCAAAGATTTATATTTGCGGCTTGCGGTAAAAAGAGATTCTCTTGAATATCGGTGACAGTGTTCCTGAGGACCATGACAGCATATCTATCCGCTACAAAGACGTAATTGCCATTGGCATATATCCCCTTGGATCTGCCACCTGTAACGAAATCATCATATTGAGTGAGCGAATCACCAACATCCTCTATTTTAAAAGGAACGACTCCATTGCGGTCTATAGCAACATAAAGCCATCCGTTGGCTGTAGCAATACCCTCCGCATCGTCGGAAGTATCTATTTCTTTAACAAGTTCCGGTGAAGTTGGATCGGATATATCGAAAATAAGCAGTCCGTCGCTCCCTGCAGCAGCATAGGCATAATTCCCTGAAACAGTTAAATCGACATACTCGTGATCATCCGCACTATCGTCCCTCCCTATTTCTGTCATCATTCCCGTTTCGAGAACTATAAATCCGTCATCCTCGTTACATACATATATATAATCCTGCGTGGCATAGAACGCCCCCGGGTCATCTATGGGCGCATCCCAGAAGATAATTGGTTCTTCGGGATTGAGTATCTTTAATTGAGTAACACCAATCGAGGTCATAACATAAATTAGTGTATCGACACGCATAACACGTTTTGCAATTCCTCCTATACTCATCATGCGAATGGGGTCTGGATATTCAGCAAGACTGTTAGACCTAAGAATACCTAGTCCGTCGCTAGCCTCGGCAGCGAAAATATAATGATTATAGTAAAGCGCTGCATAAAATCGATTTCCATTCGTGAAATTGAATGTATTCAGTGGATTATAAGGAGTTGGCATATTGAAGCCATCCATACCGTATATACCAGAGGAAGTTAAGAGTTTTGAACCACTCCCCCAAACACATTCTATCCCCGAGTGCAGATTTTGTCTGCTTACGAAGGTCATCGATGTCGGTGATGTTCCGACATCCAGAACCTGTAGGCCTTCAGAGGTCGAGAAATAGAGAATACCACCGTCAATAGAAACGCGTATGACGCTTGTTGTGCTCATCGGATAGCGGTCGATCAGCGTAATACTTGCCGGGTCTGTTATATCGAGGGAAAGAACACCATAGTTACCAGCGCCTACATAGGCCACATCATCCTGAATATCGATGCAATCCAGCGCCCTTCCAGTGGGCGCAGGATATGTCCCATAAACTGTTATCGAAGCCGGGTCTGTGACATCGAGAATAGTTAATCCGGTTAATTCAGCAGCTAAGAAAATATAATTACCATATTTAGCGCACTCGCGTATCAAAGTGGAGGAGCTGTAAGAGTCAAGAAGCGAGGGGGAAGATGGAGTAGAAAAATCCACTATTGAAAAACCACCGAGCCCACGGCAAATATAGGCTATATTCCCATCGGTGACAACATCCATACACCCGCCGGAAAGATTATAGCTACCTACTTGCACAGGCGCGGATAGCGTGGATACATCGATGATGCATATTCCAATCGCACTACCTGCAATAATCACAATGTCGCCGGAAACATCAATACCCTTGGCAAATTCGCCAATTTCGAGAGTCGAGACAAGCGAGATATCTGTCGGATCAGTGATGTCTATTATTGCGAGGCCGACATCGCCGGCAGCAAGATAGGCGATATTGCCTGCAATTACTATATCCGAAACCTGTCCACCAAGAAATTTCCAATCGGTGATGAAACAATCCAATGAGTCGCTAACATCGAAGACACCAAGGCCATAAGGAAACCCGGTATAAATATAATCTCCGCCCGGAGAGGCTATAGCCTCAAATCCCGACCAAATACCGCTTCCAGCATATTCCAGCGCCCCATCGGCAAAAAGAATTGAAGATACGATTAGGATTAAAACTATTATTATTGACTTTAAACTCATTATACTTCACCTCGCATTATACCAGGTATTACATTTTCATATAAAGCTTTAAGAATATTTACATCAATTGTTCCTTCATATAAAGCGGATTTAATACTTATTTCACAATTAGTTGTCTTACCAATAACTGTTAAAGCTAACTTCTTTTCTTCGGCCATATTCTTAAGGTTATCGACTTTATCTATTGGTATTCCAATTAGATACCGCCCCTGAGTTTCGTTAAATAGAAACTCCGAAGAGCGAAAATTAAACGGTATCTCTATTTCGGCGCCGATGCCTCCCCAAATGCACGATTCAGCTAAAGCAACACCTATCCCGCCATCTGAAATATCATGGCAGGATGCGATCAGACCTGCACTTTTGGCTGAGAGTATAAACTTCGCATTGGCTATCTCGATTTCCATATTAACCTTTGGAGGTGCTCCGAAAAGGTCGTTGTTTGTGAGTTTTTGGAGCGCACTTCCACCGAATTCATCGATGGAGGTTTCACCCACCACGGCAATAACGAGATCAGCTGAAAAAGCTTGAGGAATTATAGCCTCCTCACCATCGACTATGCCTATCATTCCGATAACGGGCGTGGGATATATAGGACCGGATTGTGACTCATTGTAAAAACTCACATTTCCGCCAGTAACAGGGATGTTCCACATTCTACAGGCATCGCCCATTCCTTCCACTGCCCGGACGAACTGCCAATAACTTTCCGGTTTCTCGGGATTGCCAAAATTAAGGCAATTTGTGATACCTATAGGCCAAGCACCGGTAGCTATTACATTACGTGCCGATTCTGCAACCGCCTGCTGACTTCCAACATATGGATCTAACTCGCAATATCGGCCATTACAATCTGTGGAGATAGCGATAAATTTATTTTTACCCTTTATCCTCACCAGTGTCGCATCGGTTCCAGGTTTGATAACTGTGTTTGTGCCAACTTGATGATCGTATTGCTCGAAAACCCATCGCTTGCTGGCGATCGATGGCATAGAAAGAAGGGCTTGTAAAAGTTCGATGGAGTTCTTTTCTGTATCCAGCTTATATCCCTTTGCATGAATTTCTTCGATGTTTTTTGGTTTGATAAATGGTCTATTGTAAACCGGTGCCCCCCCACCCAAAACGAGCGTCTCCGCTGGCACATCGCATATAATCTCGCCATCCCAAAAGCATACCAAGCGGTCGCCTTCGGTTATTTCACCAATACACTCGATATTAAGCTCCCATTTTTCAGCAACTGCGCGAAGCTCATCCTCTTTGCCCTTGATACCCACGATCAGCATGCGTTCCTGACTTTCAGAAAGCAGTATTTCATAGGGAATCATACCTTCTTCACGGAGTGGAACGCTATTTAGGTTGAGACGAATGCCCACACTGCCAGCCGCAGCCATTTCCGAGCTACTGCATGTGATTCCTGCCGCGCCCATATCCTGAATACCCGTTGCCAGTTTTTTATCGATTATCTCGAGTGTGGCTTCAAGAAGTAGTTTCTCTAAAAAAGGATCGCCAATTTGCACACTTGAGCGATCTTCGGCGGATTTATCCGAAAGCTCGACGCTAGCGAAAGTTGCTCCGTGGATTCCATCGCGCCCCGTGGTAGCACCTAATAGGAAAACAGGGTTGCCAATACCTCTAGCTTTGGCCGGCATTATTTTTTTTGCATCGGCAATACCAACAGCCATAGCATTAACAAGGCAGTTACCGGCGTAAGCTTCATCGAATACTACCTCTCCCCCAACCGTTGGTACTCCAAAGCAGTTACCATAACTCGCAATTCCTTCAACAACACCGTTAAAAAGGTGCTGTTGTTTTGGTTCGGTAAGCTCACCAAAACGAAGACTATCCATCGAGGCAATTGGCCGTGCACCCATGCTAAATATATCCCGGAGTATTCCGCCTATGCCGGTTGCTGCACCCTGAAATGGTTCAAGCGCAGATGGGTGATTGTGGCTTTCAATCTTGAAAACAACTGCCATACCATCACCTATATCGAGAGCCCCTGCATTTTCCTCGCCGGCCTTAGCGAGCACATGCTCGCCTTCACGCGGGAGTTGTTTCAGGTATTTTATCGAGCTTTTATAACTGCAATGCTCGCTCCACATAACTGAATAAATCCCGAGTTCGGTGAAAGTCGGTTTTCGTCCAAGAATCCCGATTATTCTATTATATTCATCTTCAGTGAGACCGTGTTCTTTTGCAAGCTCAAAATTGACGATTGATTCTTTCATATACGACCGTTCTAAATTTAAGTCTAATTATCATTGGAATATATTCCCCTATCCCGATTCGGTCAAGAGGGAATATTAGTGAGACTAATTATGCTTTGTAAATTATTGATATTAAGCAAAGCCGTGAGTATAAAAAGAAACAACCTTACCAAAAGAGCTAATCTCTAAGAATAAATTGAGAATAAGCACATATCGCAATTTTCCCGAGGTGTGCGCGATGAGAAAAGATGCTGAAGAGATCGTGCTCAATACTCTTCCTTTAAGGTGTCTAAGGCGTGGATAAGGAGTTGTTTTTCAGAGTGAAAATATGGCCTGATTTTCGGTAACGTTTTCCTTCTAAATGAAAATAATCTATTATACCAGAGCAGAATAAGTTCTTGACTTTAGAGTCAAGACATCTAATTTTATTGCATGTCGATTGCTTTTGAACGCTAATTCAGGGAAATTCATTCGGGATTTTTTTTGAGCGAAAAATTATAGTTTGGGAAACGCATTTAACATCAACAATATACAGGGAGGGAATATGCATAAGTTCTTCACTCTTTTGATATTATTAACTTTTCCTATCGGTGCATTTGCAGCATTTGTGGGAATTGTCGGAGTGAACTCCAATACGTTTTACGCATCAGACGGTCAAAGTATAGAACTCACCTATCGGGTGGGAGAGCAGATGGACCTTTCTTTCAAGGTCTTCGACCGGTTTGGGAATGTTCAATTTGAACAACCCGCTACTCACCCAAAAGAGGGGACATATTCCTGGCGCTGGGATTTTCAAATATCTCCGGGAAGATACCTCGAAGATGGAACATATAACTTAGCGTTATATAGTGAAGACGGCACGCTCGAATACGATTTAGTTTTCTTCAATATACTTTCCACCGAAAAGCGGCAACTTCCGCCCGTTGTGAAATACGGCGAAGCGAGAATTCCTCGGGCCACGACCGGAAGTGATTACAAGGGCACCAAATCCAAAAGAGGGCTGGACTACCATTTCGGTTCGGGCTTTCACTTTCGGATGTTCGGATCGGCCCATGTTATGGGTTCGAGCGAACAGCACGAGCTTCCGTGGTCACGTTCCGAAGCTAATATTACAATGTTTTTTGACTGGCAAGACCGTTTTAAATCCGAGTTAGTTTTAGGCCCGATAATCCACTCACATAACCTTCCAGAAAGCGATCTCGAATCGCCGGTTAGATCGGCGTATACTTCTTACAAAATCGCCGATCTGCTTTCTATCGGTGCTTTTTATAAAAAGAATTTTGGCCTTTCTCAGGATCCGCTGAGGATTTTCGCCGATTACAAACTCAACCGGGAGCACTGGGGTTTGGAGCTTCGCGGCAAAAAGGGAAAAATCGACTATACTGTTCGATATTACAGCGCGAGCGATTCGCTCTCCCCTAATGTGAACGTTACATATACTACGGTTAAAACCGAGCTTTCTAAAAAATTGGAACTGCGTTTTCATAACACACTTAAATTCTACAAACCGGTAGAAGTGGATTCTCTTTACCAACCGATTATCGACGACAATGGAGACACCACGCGCAACAGTTCGCTCAATGCCGTTGCGGGTATCGAGCCGAGGTTTAAAGTTGGCGAAAAGTGGGAGCTTAGGGGCGAGTTCTTATACGCTAATGATTCTTACATGGAAGACTCGGATATTGCCTACCGCGTCGAATCGCGCAATGGACTCGGCTCGTCTGATAAATCGCTCGGTTATACGCAATTTATAACGCATTATCAGGCCGTTGGCCGCGAATTTAGCGCGCAGTGTGCGGATATTCCAAACGGCGCGGATAATCAGGGATTCGGGCTACTCGTCAATAATACAAGGCAATACGATAACAAATTTATAAGCCAGAGAATGGTTAGCGTCGGCTACGAACACTATCTGACATTCGGCTGGAAGAAAAAGCTTTCCGCCTTCAATGGATCGGTTATTCTTAACAGCCCCAGCGATTTCTCCATTCTTCTCAATGTCAATGCACGCGATCCGGAAGCCGAACCTTCTACCGTGAGTTTATATGGCGCTCTTAGGTTTCCTATCGCCCAGAATATGAAAATACAACTCCGCGATCAATTCACTCGGATGCAGGACTATTCCACTAATAACATGAACCTGCTGGGCACCTATTCTTGGGGATTGCCGGATAATATCGCTCTTCTGGATAAATTCGAGACCTCTTGTATTTACGAGTTTATCATGAGGGACTATGTCGAAGCGGCGCTGGATACTACGACGAATTTCAATCGTATCGGGCTCGACAACAAGGTTGTGCTATTGGAAAATCTCAAGCTGGATCTGTTGACATCATTGACCATATCCAAGGATAATTCGCCGTTTAACATATATTTCCGTGCCGATTACACAATGTTCGAGTATCTCACTGCTTATCTCTCGCTGGGTTCGGAAACCTCTTGGGAGACTATCAAGCAGTTCAACTTTGGCCTTAGGTTAACCTTTTAACCGGGGGGATTAAATTATGAAAATTTCATTCATCTGTATTTTATTAATCGCGGCTATTAGCGTATCGATTATCGGTTCACCACCGGAAGTTACGCTTAAATTATACGAAAAGGCGAACGAGCTTTACGAATCCGGCGATTTCGAGGAATCGATCGAGGCCTATGGAAAGCTCATATATTTCGACGATTCTTTTGCCCATGGCTATTATGGTATGGGCAATGCGTATTTCGCTCTCGATGACTTTGTCAATGCCGCGAACAATTATGAAATCGCGGTTTCTCTCGACCCAAAATTTTTCCAGGCTTTCGAATGGTTAGGTTTCGCTTATATGCGGCTCGACAATATCGATATGGCCGTCGAGGCATGGGCAAAGGCTTTTGAAATCACAAAAACAAAATATTATGTTCAGCTTATCGAGAAATACAGCGGGCAGGTTACTACCTCGGTCACCGGCGGGCAGAGCCAGATATCCCTCGCTTCGGAACTAAGCGAATCTTACGAAAGCCTTCCCGCCGCAGAGTTCAAAGAGAGACTCGTAAATTACAAAAAAAGCGGGTCGCTCCCGGCAGAGGCTTATTATATATGGTTAAGCCGCGCCAATATCGAGAGCGGCAGCATTTCGGAGGCTTTAAAGGACTGGAAAAAGGTCATAGATATTACCGGATCGAAAATCTATCTGGAAAAACTTTTTATCACGGATTATCCAGCTTTTATCGTCGAGGCCGATGGCGCGCTTTCCGAAAAACCGAAATCGACTACGGCGCAATTTTTCGTCGCGAGCCTCCTGCTTGCGCAATCGGCCGAGCCGGCCAGAAGTTACAGTCTTTTCGAGAAAGTGTTGAACGATAAATCGTGGAAGTCGCGGTTTTCGGAGGTTTATACATCGATGGCCGCGATCCGATACAAGCAAGGGAATTACGACGGCGCGTTAGGTCTTATAGAAAAAGCCATTAAGCAAAACAGCAAAAACGGCGACGCATACGCATTGCGCGGCGATATATACCTTTATAAGAAAAAGGATATGGCGAACGCTAAGGTCGCTTATGAAAAAGCGGTATCAAATGAACCCGCTAATACGGAATATCACGATAGACTCGATTTTGTAACTCATACAATGGAGGTGGGTAAATGAGAAAAACAATTTTTATCCTTTTAGTGTTATCCATTATATTCTCTGTCTCGATAGCTGAAGAACCGGGCAGGGAGAAACTAACGGAGCTTCCGACACGAAGTCAGATCGAGTCGTCGTTGACCAATTCAGATGCGCAGTCGGCATGTTCTGAAGCTTTACAAAGCTACAGCAACCAGCTTAACTATACCGCGTCGGCACAAAAACGCGCATTGGGGCAGGTCGTATTTACCGATGTCGCCAATTCGCTCACTGGCATTGGCGAAGCCGAGATTATTTTAAAGCAATTATCGGGGATCGGTTTTTCCAGCGGAATGGGGACCATTTTGGACGGAGTCGGCATTGGCGTTATTCTCATTCAACTCAGCTTCGATATTGCAAACGGCGATAAGAAAGGTGCGTTTTTTAATCTAGTAAAGAACACCACATTCTGGTCGATCAACAAATGGGGTTCGTCGGCTTTGAAGGTCGCCGGGGTCGGGATAATCCTCATCGACTACACGTTAAACACCTTTGCTGCGGGGATTCACGGCCAATACAACGAGTACTGGTATATCAAATTGCGAACGGAAATGTATAAGATGAAAAACGCGGACTGGGATAGGGTTTTCGATAACTACAACGGTGTAGGTATCAAGACCAAGGAGGATATCCATCAAGCGGTCCTGAATACTATGAATTCAAAATGGGACGAAGCGGTTTTAAATGCCGGTTCGGGTCCTTATGCGGGTGTCGGTGGCGGAGCCACTGTTCCTAACATCGCAGTCCAGAACAATATCATAGCCTCCTTTTACAAGGAAGGCCTTCACCCTGTTTTAGAGCAGTACTTTTATTCACGTAAAAACCGTGCGAAAAAACAGGCAATAAATGGCGTAATAGCCCAATTTAAAAAATTCCAGACAATGGTGAACCGCGATATTGTTTTCGAGGGTTATGTTTATGTCGATGACGATCCGGCGGAGGACGTCGAAATTGAAATCGACGATATCCTCACAGTAACCGACGGTAGCGGGCACTATTCGCTTAAGGTAACTCTATTCTCTTTGCTAATACGCGAATTGTTGGGCGAAGATACCGGTGGAAAAATTGAACTCGAAGCCACTATCGAGATTGATGACGAAGAAATAACCAAAACCGAAGAAATTTCTGTAACCCGTTCGACCTCATGGATAAGCAAAAACTTCAATTTCGGGACGAAGGTCGTGCTTTCCGGTTCCGTCTTAAACGACGATAACGATAAGCCGGTTAAAAAGGGCGAGATTTCACTTTCCGGCGACGATGACGTTTATAAAGCCGATATTGCTTCCGGTACATACTCGATAGACGGCGTTAAGGTTGGAGACTACGATTACTTGATCGTCGCCAAGGGTTACGAAGACGACGAGGGCGATTTTAAAATCAAGATGCCGGAGGGAAATAGCTTTCAGGTTAAAAAGGACTTCAGGCTCACGCCGCTGGATCTCGATGTTTCGATTATTTCGCCGTCCGATGGTGAAATAATTGAAAACAACCTTAAACCGGCTATCGCGGCAAAGGCATTCGACGGGGAAATGGGAATTCCAAAGAATGACATTACTTTCTCGCTCGACGGCACTGTTATAAACTCATACGACTACGACGCGAGTAGCGGCGACATAACGTATAATCCCCCGGACGATCTGGCTGAAACAGAGGAAAACAAAGGCGAACATAGCGTTTCGCTTTCGGCTTTGCTGTTCGAAGGCGAGCCACCCGAGGTAGCGACTTGTGATTTCGTGTGCGGTATCCCGCCGTTTATTACAAATTTTTCTTTTAATCCCAACTTCGGCACCAATCCGACCGAGACTGTTCTTTTATCTGGAAGCTTCGGCGATAACGAGAGCGGACCAAACTTCGACGAAATTGTGCTGACGGTTAATGGCGAAATGATCCTTCCGGACATCACTATGATCACTGCAAAAACCGCGTCTTTTACTTATTCTCCAAGCGATCCTCCGGAGGGCACCGATCTTAATGCCGAATTGAAGGTCGTGGATTTCGCCGGTTTCGAGGTCTTTCAATCCGCAGGATTTGTTTTGGAGGAAGCTGAGATCGAAATGGTGGACGGAAGTTTCAATTATGACGATTCCCCGGGGAACGCAAACGGGTATATCAACAGCGGAGAAACGGTCGCGCTCTATTTTAACTTGAAGAATTTGGGGACCATGGCGGCGCAGAATGTCCGCGCGGTAGGAAATTCCGAATCGCCGTGGATTAGTTTTACAAATCAGATGGCCGAATTTGGCGCGATTCCCGGTGAAAGCGAAGGGGCACCGTATAGCTCGTTCCTCGTTCAAGTCAGCGGGAGCATCCCATTTCCGGAGGGCGGCGAACCGATCAGCATACCGATATACTTCATCGTTTATTGGGACCCCGATAAAGAAACTCGCATCGATGCCGAACTTGTCGTTTATCCCGATTTTGCCATTGTCCTCGATCCGGTCGAAAGCCCGATAATGGCCAGGGATGTTACTATTACCGGCGTTGTTTCGGATAAGGAAGTTACCACTGCGATGCTATCGATTAACGGCGCAAGCAGAACAATCGAGGTCTACGACGGAGTATTCTCCACACCCGTATCGCTCGAATCCGGGGATAACGGAGTTAATATTATAAGGGTCTGGGCAACGAATGAACAGGGCGAACGCGCCGAGGACGAAATCGAAGTGATAGCCCAAATACCCGATCAGATGCTCAAGGTTCGGTTGACATGGAACACCGGCGGTACCGATGTCGACCTTTGGGTCACCGACCCCAACGGCGAGGAAGTCGGTTATAGCAACCCGAGATCGTCGATAGGCGGCTGGCTCGACCACGACGATGTCAACGGATACGGCCCGGAGACGTTCACTCTCTTCACCGGCCCGGACGGGAATTACACGATCAAGGTCCATTATTATAGCGACCACGACGATGAAAACGCTATCGCTTCCGGTTACACTGTATCGATAATAATTTATGAGGGAACCGACAGCGAGGATCGTTTCTCGGCTGGCGGCGTTCTTGGCGATACCGGCGAATGGAATACTGTCGCAGTCGTTAGTTTCCCCTATGGAGACGACCCAGTGGCGCGACCGGGCGTTCGGAGAAGGCCGGAAGTTACCTTCGTGAATCAGAGTTTCAGGGATTCGGGGCGCTTCTTACCGCCGAAGCTGGGCGATTTCGACAATATGACTATCGATAATTCGCTCGAATTACCTGTTAAACATATGGAAGGAACTTCGGGCAACGTCGAATAGAAACGAAACTCGATATACATAAGCTATCACTCAAGAACGGGTGAGCATAAAGCTCACCCGTTCTTCTAATGCTTGAAAGCTGTATTTGCATCTTCCACTAACTTCAATAATTAAATCGATTCCGAAGATAAAGAAACTCCCGTTGTGGGCTATTGGTGCGATGTGGATCGAGTGGTATTTATATCAGTTCTCATTTCAGATACACAACCCTCCTTGTAATAGCCTGCTCACCGACCTTCACCCGGATAAGATAAACGCCGGAACCGAGGGTGGGTGCGGGTTGCC
>JAGLDC010000090.1 GCA_023145965.1 bacterium
GAAAATAGCGTGCCAGCCGGCGGGGAATGCCTGCAGATGTTTGTTTATTGTTAAACCGATTTATTTAAGAGAATTGCTTTTCAATATTATGGAAGGTCGAGCGTAAGTCTTATTCCAACTCCAAGTCCGCCGTTGGAGTCTGCTATCGGCGAGAGCATAAACCCTGTTTCGGTGCGTTCGATTGGACGAGCCATCTCGCTAACCCATGGATATAAATGTGCATCGACATAGGCATCTATCGAGGAGAGTAAAATGAAGCCCGTAAGAAGCCAAAGATGGATATTTCGCAATTCGCGTGTTTTTTCCCAATCATTACGGGTTATGGCATACTCAGGGGAATTTTCATCTAGTCCTCTTCCAAAATCCTCGAGGTTGTTCATTTTCTTCCAGGAATCAATTATCACATAACCAGTATAGCCTTCGAGTCCCATGGCAATAGGCGCTTTCCAATAGCTTTTGTTATATATCTGGCCGGTTCCGGGGATAAGCAGCGACAGACCAGCTGCAATCTTTGGGTTTGGACACCATGTAAGGCTATCTTGTGAGAAAACCGATATGGCGAAGCCTAACGACAATAGTAGAAACCATTTTTTCATAACAATCATTATTAGGTTTCGCTGTGGAAAAGTCAAGGAAATAGCTATTTAGTATCGAGTTTCACTCTTACTTTGTTGTGAGATATAATCATAATAGTTTGAAATAGATAGAATTTAGACTATATTTTACCTTATGAGTTGTCCTGTAAAAATAGGTCTCGAAAGAATAACTGAGGTCCGTCCTGATTTTCCTTTTGGCGAATATCCAGCGCTGCTTTGCAACGAGGCCTCCTGCACTGCATATTTTAAAAATGCTATCGATTATCTTAGAAGTTGCGGCATGAAGCTTTCCGCTCTTTTCGGACCTCAACACGGAATAGAAATCACAGATCAAGCAAATATGATTGAGTGGGAAAACCAAAGAGAAGATAAAACCGGTCTTCCAGTGTATTCCTTATATGGTGAGCATAGACAACCAACAAGGGAGAGCCTGAAAGGTCTATCGTCCTTTATAATCGATCTTCAGGATGTTGGCGCGAGGTATTATACCTATATATGGACTTCTTTGTTGACCTTACGAAGATGCGCCGAGTTTAGTATTCCAGTAATAGTTTTTGATCGCCCAAATCCTCTAGGTGGAATCGAAGTGGAAGGCTCTCCAATCGAGCCAGGATTTGAAAGTTTTGTGGGCATGAGTTCAATCCCACAGCGCCATGCTTGCACTCTTGGCGAGTTGTTAAGGCTTTTTGCTATGCGCGAAGGCTTGAGTGATTATTTGTTTGTTGTGCCTATGTTGAATTGGAAACGGGATATGTTGTGGCAAGAAACTTTGAGACCATGGTTTAGCCCATCTCCCAACATGCCGGATTTCGAAACAGCTCTACTTTATCCAGGGGCTTGCCTTATCGAAGGCACCAATATCTCTGAAGGGAGAGGAACAACACTTCCATTTAAACTAATTGGCGCGCCCTGGATCGATTCATCTGAACTAATCAGAGAGCTTAATAATAAAGGATTCGATGGCATTGGATTCCGTGCGGTTTCTTTTAAACCGAGTTTTGATAAGTATAATGGTAAGGTATGTCGTGGCATGCAGCTTCATATAACCGATAAGAAGTCAATAAAACCGGTAAGATTATTTTATAGTATTATTGATTCGGTTAAAAAACTATATCCCGACGATTTTGCATGGGCATCGCCACCGTATGAATATGAATTCCTCAAACCGCCAATAGATATATTAACTGGAAGCAAGGTTTTCAGAGAGGCCATAGATAATAATCTGGATTTTGCTGATATTTTCAAGGGCTGGCAAGAGTTTTATAATAGATTTAGGGCTGAAATAAAATATTCACTTTTATATGAATAAGAGATTGATATGGATGCGATAATCCTTTCTGCAGGAGAGGGAACTAGGCTTAGGCCATTGACCTTGCATAAGGCGAAACCGCTTGTGCCTATATTGTGCAAACCACTAATAGAACATATTATTAGTAATTTGGAATCCAGCGGGATTTTCCGAGCAGTTGTTAATTTGTGGTATCGATCCGAAGAAATGCAGGGCTATATTGAAAATAGACAATCGACCGGAATGAAGCTATTTCCCGTGGTGGAAGAGAGGCTACTCGGAACCGGTGGTGGCATATCTAACGCCGCCATGGCCCTCGATGGTTCCGAACCTGTTTTAGTTCATAACGGGGATATATTTGCTAATATCGATTTTACTCCGGCGATAATTCGGCACCGAGAATCCGGTAGCGCTATTACTCTTTTTGTGCGTGATGGTGCGCCCGAGGTTACGGTTATTGGAGGCGATGCTATCGATATTGTTGGCAAGATAGGGATAGAAGACGGTAATAAATACAAATTCACCGGTATATCAATATGGGATCGAAGGGCTTTGTCATATTTGACTCCACCCAGGCAGCCAGGTTGTGCCGTGGAAGCAATTGCTGAAATAATTCGCAGGGAAAAAGGGGCTGTTAGAATAGAACATATCGGCAGTGCATTATGGAGCGATGTGGGGACAGTTTCTTCATATTTGGAGCTTCATCGGCGCCTTCTTTCTATCAACAGAATTTATCCTGACAATTTCGAGTTACCTCTTGGGGTGAGAACGGATGGATTCCTATGTTGTTGCGATGGAGCAAAGATTTGCGCCGGTGCTACATTAAAGGATGTTGTTCTTTGGAAAGGCTCGGTCGTTCAACCAGGAAAATCCATTGAGAAAGCGGTGGTCGGTCCTTTCGGGGTGGTCAGGGCGTGATTTCCGATAAGCGTATAATATCTATGCTCGAAGGCGCAGGTTTTACTCGCGATAGTGAATTTATCCCCATGGCTGGTGCTGGTTCGGATCGGAGTTTTTACCGAGTAAAAAGCTGCAATTGTTCGGCTATACTCATTACAGGAGATGGTCACGGCGCGGATTTATCTCGATGGATTGATATACAGATTTTCCTCGAATTAGTCGGCGTCGATGTCCCTATGCTTTTTGCTTTCGACCGGGAGGTTGCGGCGATCCTGGTCGAAGACCTCGGCGAGATGCCACCGCCGAAACCGGAGGAATATCCATTTATTGTCAAAAAGCTTGCGAATATCCAGAGGTCGATATCGGAAAGGATCGACGATTGCCCAACCATCCTCGAAGCGCCCTTCGATTTTATCCAATTCCGAGAAGAATCTAGATATTTCGCAGATGAATACCTTCTCGGTTATCGCAAGGCACAACCAGTCTTAATCGAATCGCTTTCGCCCGAATTCGACGATATAGCGAAGGAGTTGTCTAATTTCCCAAGGTTTTTTTGCCACAGGGATTTTCAGTCGAGCAATATTGCGTTGCAGGGCAATCGCCTTCGGATTATAGACTTCCAATCGGCGAAGCAAGGCCCGTTGGAATATGATTTAGCGAGCCTTCTTTGGGATTCGCGCATAGAGATAAACGAAGGAATAAGGAATCGATGCATCGAAGATTATATTCGTATAGCCCCCGAGAAGGGATTGCCGATAGACGTCGCCTCTTTTAGAGAAAAACTATATCTAACCGCGCTTTCGCGCACTATGCAATCACTTGGTGCGTATTGTTACCTTTCGAGCAAGAAGGGTAAATCGGCTTTTTTAAGGCTTATACCCACAGCGGAGAGGCATTTCCTTGAACTTTTATTGAAAACTAAACGCCTCTGTTTACTAGTGGGATTATTCAAATCGAATTAATCCTTTTGCTGTCGCAAAGATAATACATTTAATGTGTATAATAGCGAGAAATACAAATGAAGATTGGTTTTCCTTTACTTTTGATGCTTGGGGAATTAACGGGATAGTTCATGAATAGAATCTTCAGAATAGATTCATATGTTAGTTTGCAAATAGGGAAAGCGTTGGCAATGGAGTATTTTTTAGACCATTGAACTACACCATAAAACATAATTGGCGAGCTCTTTACCGAAATCGGTGACTATAACCGGTTTATCGGCGGCGATATCGACATTGTTCAAGTAAATGAGCCTCAAAAGGTCGCCGCCATGGATACTCATTCCGGGTATTACACCGGAGAAAAAGAACCCGAGTTTTTCCGCCACCACCGATTTATTACGAGTCGATGGGTTTTCCAGTGGTAGGTCGAGGATGATAATCTCTATCTTTTTCAAACATAGCTGTTTGAGTTGTTTTTTGAGCATGTTGTCGAAATCCAGTCCGTATTCATCAATACTTATAAATGCCCTGTTGGGTGTTTCGAGCACTCTGGTTCTAACCTCGGTAACTGCCTGATAATCGACCTCATTTATTTTCATAGGCGCAATTGTGTAGTCGAGATTGTTGAGGTCATATATGTTTTTAATCATAGTTGAATGTTGAAGCGGGGTATAGATTGTAGGTTTGCGGTTTTTTGCAATTCGCCGGAAATAAACTATCTCCGCATGTCTATCCGCTGATTCGTCAACCTTCATTTTTTTAATGCTGAAACTCGCCGGGACGAAACCGGGCATATATGCAGCCTCGTGTGCGTCGCTTTTAAGAATGGTTTTCTGGGAATAAGGGTGCGTCGTCACGGCGTCGGCGTAGTAGCCGAACATACCCGTTATTTTTGCCGCGTCCACGAGCATATGGTTAAGTTTTTTGGCAATTCCCCTTCCTCTGTAACGCGGGTCGGCGACAAGCTGGCCGAATTCTCCCACTTTCGCGCCGGGGAATTCGAGGCGTATTGAGGCGTGCCCGACGACCTCGCCGTCGGGATTCAGCGCGATAACCGGGCAAAGATAGCCCTCCTGTATCATCTCGGCGATTTTCTCGGGATAATAAAGCGTGTCGGAAAGGTAGGTGTAGCCGTAGGTCCGGTAAATGCTTCGGGTTATACCTGTCGTATCGTCGATTGTAGCCGCCCTGAAAGTAAGCTCCTCGCCCTCGGGCGCAAGCGCGGCGGTTTTTTCAAGCTGGCTTTGCAATTCGAGTTCCTCGGGTGTTGCGTAAGGCAGATTCAAGGTTATTTCGACTAGCTTGCCATCTTTGCCACGATTGACGAAATTGACCTCGTCGGCGAGTTTTTTCATTAGGAGAATTCCAAGCCCAGCCTCAAAATCCGACTCGACCTTGTTATAGTCCACCGGAAGGCCTTTATCTGCCACCTCGACCACGATCTTCCCCGGCAGCCGCTTGAACGCGACCTCGTATTCGCCCTTCTCGCCGGGATCGAAACCGAGATTTATGACGTTAAGTGCAGCTTCTTCGACAAGAAGCTCCAATTTTCTGTTCATTGTTTTGTCTATCTCGAGTCTTTCGCCGATATTCCTGACGAATCCGGTCACGGTGGGGATGAACTCATTCGATGCAGTTATTTTCAGTCTGGCTATCTCGCCGAAATATTTGTTTCCCATTTTTTCTCTTTCCTGTGTATTATTGCTTTTAATAAAGCGTGTGGATCGAACAAAGTCAAGTTAATAAAAAGCTATGTTGCATTTATAGAAATATGGCGCTTTTCTTATTTAATCATTTAAAGCCATTTACCATTTGACTTTGCCGGCTATTGCGGAAGTCGTTGACCTGAGTCGATTAATACACTATTTTATTGAAAATTGAAAGGACAACATGTCGAAGCGATTATACATAATGGACGGCACACAGTTTGCCTATAGGGCGTATTTTGCTTTTTTAAAGAATCCGCTCAAAAACGCCACAGGTATGAATACCTCGGCACCATTCGGAATGATAACGAGCATTCTTAAGATACTCGATTCCGAAAAGCCCGATGCTTTTGCTGTCGCATTCGATAAAGGCAAGGCAGAGGAGCGAACAAGGCTTTATCCCGAATATAAATCTACACGCCAAAAGATGCCTACGGAGATGCGCGAGTCGCTTCCATATATAAATAAAATAGTGGAGGCAATGAATATCCCGATTATCGAACTCAAGGGGATAGAAGCCGACGATCTTATGGCGACCATCGCGGAGAGGGCTAAAAATAAAGGTTGGGAGGTCGTTCTTGTTACCGGCGATAAAGACCTAATGCAGCTTATCGACGCTAAGGTTTCCGTTCTTGCGCCAAGCCGAGGTGCGCTTCCCACAGAGTGGTGGAAACTCGACAACGCCACTGAGCGCTTCGGTGTTTCTCCTGAGAGGATTGTCGATTATCTGTCTATTGTGGGCGACACATCAGATAATATTCCAGGGGTGAAGGGACTTGGCAAAGTCGGGGCAACAAAGCTTATAAACGAATACGGAAGTCTCGAAGAAATATATGAACATCTCGAGGAAATTAAGGCTTCGACAGCTAAAAAACTCGATGATTCTCGTGATAACGCCTTTCTTTCGCATAAGCTTGCAACAATCGACCGCGATGTCGATTTCGATTTTGATTGGGAAAACGCCCCAGTGAGCGAACCGAATTACGAAAAACTTGTAAAAATCCTTCAGGAACTCGAATTTACCAGCCTTATAGACCGGTTTTACAAGGAAGCCGGCGGTAAAATAGCTCCAAAAGCCGATTCCGAAACCGGGAAGTATTTGCTCATCGATACACAATCTGCTTTAGATGATCTTATAAGGAAGCTCGAAAAAGCGAAAATAATCTCTATTGATACGGAAACTACCGACCAGCGCCCGATGCAGGCAAAACTGGTAGGATTGAGTTTCTGTGTGGAGATGGGCAGCGCTTACTATATTCCGGTTGCGCACAAACGGGCTGGGGATATGTTCTCCGCCGACGAGCTGAACCTTTCAATCGACGAAGTTATAAAAAAACTTCGTTTAGTTCTCGAATCGAAGGATAAATCCAAGGTTGGTCAGAATATTAAATATGACTATATAGTCCTTCGTAATGCTGGGATTGAAATCAAAGGCATAGTTGGCGATGCTATGCTCGCAGATTATTTACTTGCACCTGGAGCCTACGAGCATGGGCTCGATGCCCTTTCTATGAGGCATCTTGGTCATCGAATGATGACATATAAAGAATTAACATCAGATAATTGCAGCGCGTGCAGTTTAGCCGAAGTTTCGCCCGAACGGGTTGCAAATTATTCCGGTGAGGATGCCGATATCGCTTTACGCTTGATTAATTTCCTCGAACCCAAACTCGAGGAGTCAGAGCTTAAGCATCTTTACGATGACATTGAAATTCCATTGATAACCGTGCTTGCGGATATGGAAATGGCTGGAATACGACTTGATGCCGAATTTCTTAAAAAATTATCGGTAAAATTGAAGGACAAACTCACTAAAATCGAGGATGATATATATTCGATTGCGGATGAGGAGTTCAATATCGCATCGCCGAAACAGCTTGGAAAAATCCTTTTCGATAAACTCGGCCTACCTCCACAAAAGAAAACAAAGACCGGTTTTTCGACAGACTCTTCCGTTTTACAAACGCTTGCAGAGAAACACGAACTCCCGGCTCAAGTGATCCAATATCGTGAATTAGCCAAGTTAATTGGGACTTATATCGATGCTCTTCCCGCATTGATTAATCCACACACCGGACGCATTCATCCAACCTTCCAGCAGGCTGTTGCGAGCACCGGAAGACTTTCCTGCCGGGATCCGAATTTGCAGAATATCCCCGTTCGTGGTAAAACAGGACGCGAGATACGCAAGGCCTTCATACCTGCCGTCGGCAATGTCATTTTATCTGCGGATTACTCACAGATTGAATTACGCGTGATGGCTCACCTCTCCGGCGATCACAACCTCACCGAGGCCTTTCACGAAGGTAAAGACATTCACGCCTCCACAGCAAGTAAAATCTTTGGAGTGGAGGAGAGCACAGTTACGAGCGATCAGCGTAGAATCGCGAAGATGATAAACTTCGGTGTTATATACGGCATGACCGCATGGGGTGTTAGTGATCGCCTGGACATGGATTTCAGGAAGGCACAGGATTTCGTAAGTAGATATTTCGAGCGCTTCCCTGGAGTGAAGGAGTATATGGATTTAGCACCTATAGAGGCCGAGGCGTTAGGTTATGTTAAAACTATTCTCGGAAGAAGACGCTATTTTCCCGAACTCAAAGAGGGCGGGCAGTCCAAGCGATTTGCCCAAAGGGCCGTTATTAACACACCGATACAGGGTTCGGCGGCGGATATAATTAAACTCGCTATGCTCAATATCTATAAGCTTTTAAAAAACGGAGCTTACAAAACAAAAATGATCTCGACTGTTCACGACGAGCTTATATTCGATGTCCCTAAGAACGAACTCGAAGAAATTAAAGGTCTTGTTCGCGAGAACATGGAAGGGGTTATAGAGCTGAGTGTTCCACTTATTGTCGATATAGGAACTGGCAAAAACTGGTTCGAGGCACACGAATAATTCCGCATACCCTTAAATCAAATCTCACATGGTGAGGAATGAGAAAACGGTAATTAATTTTCAGAGGCGGGTTCTATTCTACCTCAAATTCACAGTAGTCGCTTGTTTCTCTATACTCCCGACAGCACTATCTTACTAAAAGTGCCACGGCCTGAGCCTCGATGGCCATACTTTTGCCAACATCGCCTAAGCTCTCCGAGGTTTTGGCTTTGATATTAATGTGCTCGACCTGCACGCGCAAAACACTCGCAATTTTCTCGCGCATAGCAGGGATGAACTCTGCAAGTTTCGGGCGCTCGAGAATTATAGTAGCATCGATATTATTGATACGCCAAAGGTGTTTTTTTACTTGATCGGCGGTTTCTGCGAGGAGAACGATGCTGGATATTCCCACAAGGGATTTGTCGGAATCCGGGAAATGACCACCGATATCTCCTAACGCAGCAGCACCGAAGAGCGCATCGATAATAGCGTGGCAAAGCGCATCGCCGTCAGAATGGGCGACGCTGCCCTTTTCAAAAGGTATCTCCACTCCACCAAGCACAAGCTTATTCCCAAAAGCGAGTTTGTGAATATCGTATCCTTGTCCAATTCGATAATCCATGATTATAAGATAATCCCGAGTTGCATAAAAATCAAGTAAAAGCCTATTTCAGTGGATTAACATTGGCGTGGGCGAACCACTTCCAACCATTATCGGTTTTCACGAAAACGGTCATACGCATCGACTCATTCTTGGGAACGCGCTTGGTGTTTATAATCTCGGATACTGTTACATTGTATGTAACAAGTATTGTAGGACCGTTATTTGTAACCAAGAAATCGCCCAGCTGATATTCGGATAAATCGAGGCCTTTAATGAGGGAAAGCTCTTCCTTTATATTGCGCGTGCCATCCTTATGAACTGACTGAAAACCTTCAGCCATCATCTTTTCGGCAGTTTCGACGTCGCCTTTTGCCAAAACCTCCCAAAGATTTACTACAAGCTTCTCTCCAAGTGATTCGAGTTCGATATTAGTCTTTGGTTTGTCGGCATTGCTGGCAAAAGCCACAAAAACGATTATCAATCCAAGCATTGCTATGCTCTTTTTCATGTTTGTTCCTTTCTAAGGTGGAAATTATTTTAAAGAATAGTCTTCGAAGGCTTTATACGAGATAGGCACAACCTGTTCAACAATACTGGCTATGATTTTGGCATATTGGCGAATCTCCCACTGCGCATGAATATCTAAGCGGAGCTTGAGGAAATGGAAGAGGTTATGTAGGTCCATTTGCCAATACCATTCTGTGTATGTATTCAGTGGAAGGACAATACGCGCAATCTCGCGCGAGACGCCGTCCTCTAGTAGCTTAGTGTATGTGTTGAATGCCCTTTTGCAGGCTTCATCGATGGTTTTTACCGTTTGTGTCTGTATTTCTGGTGGAAGTTGTTCTCCGCTGCCCTGTCTGTTGATATTGTCTTGTTCGCAAATGCGTGAGGTATCAGGAATGTAGTAATCCTCAGGGAGGACGCTGTATCTACCGGAAACCTCATTCAAGCGTGCGGTGCGATGGCGTATCCACTGACGTGCAACAAAAATGGGCAATTTTATATGGAAAGTGAAGGTTACTTGTTCAAATGGTGAAGTGTGTTGGTTTTCGTAAAGGTATCGTATAAGCTGAGTGTCGCGTCTGAGGGTGGTTGTGCCCTTGCCATAGGAAACCCTTGCCGCCTGAACGATGCGATCGTCATCACCGAGATAATCCACTAGACGGATAAATCCCTTATCGAGCACCTTGATTTTTTCATCTATAAGTTCTGATTTTTTTTTCTGCGCCATTCTCATTTCCTTTCCTACGCATTTAATCATATTTAAAACTATGAATTATTTTCTAAGCCTCTTGCGATTAGTTTTTTCTCATCGAACATCATAGTTTGATACGATAAAATATAATAATTGATATTTTTTTCACAAGGGACTTGTTTCGCAATATATTTCGAGTTATTATAAAAGCTGAGTTTTTTCATTCTTCAAAAGGAGAGTAATGGCCTTTAAAATTACCGTAGTCCTCGCTTATATTGCCATGATAGTGGCTATTGGCATAATAGGATTGAAAAAGACGCGCTCGTTCACCGACTTTTTTCTCGGAGGAAGGGATGTTGGGCCGTGGCTGACAGCATTTACTTACGGGACGGCATATTTTTCAGCAGTTTTGTTTATTGGCTTTGCCGGTAAGATAGGGTGGGCATTTGGTCTATCAGCTATTTGGGTTGCTATCGGCAACACCCTTATTGGCACTTTGGGTGTGTGGTTAATTCTTGGCAAACGAATTAAGCAAGAGACAGTTTCTCGTGGTGTTCATACGATGCCGGAATATCTTGATTCACGCTATAATAGTAAGTTCCTTAAATATTATTCGGCTGTCGCTATTTTTGTTTTTCTCATTCCATATACAGCTGCTGTTTTTATGGGATTAAGCTATCTTTTTGAAGCTAATTTCGGGCTACCATACTGGGCAGTATTGGTATTTATGGGTTTGTTCACTGCGGTGTATCTTGTTTTGGGAGGCTATAAATCCATGACGATGGTGGACTTCATATTTGGAATGATTATGATCATAGGTGTCGGTGTCTTGTTAGCTAGTTGCATTATAAAGGGCAACGGTATTAGTGGAATTGTATCGCAACTCAGGGCAATCGATCCACGTCTCGTCGAGTCTGTGGGTCCCCCGGGGATCTGGCCATTATTCTCGATTATTTTTCTTACCAGTGTTGCCCCATTCGCGATGCCTCAACTCATTCAAAAATTCTACGCCATTCGTGATGACCGCTCTGTGAAGATAGGAACCATTGTCTCGACCGTTTTCGCTCTTATTGTAACTGGCACTGCATATTTCACTGGCTCGCTTACTCGTATTTTTCTCAGTCCAGCGCAGAATCCATCGGCGTTTACAGCGAATGGCAGCCCAAATTTCGACTCACTTATGCCGGAGTTATTGACCTATGCGATACCGAATTCGTTATCGGTAATTATCCTCCTTCTTATGCTTTCGGCTTCGATGTCAACGCTTGCAGCATTAGTGCTTATTTCGAGTTCGACTATAGTAAAGGATCTTTATGGTGGACTGGCTCACGAGCGCACTACTGACCGGCGCTCGATATTTCGTTTTCTAAGTGCAGGGAAACGAGCATCTGATAAACGTCTAATAATTCTAATGCGTATTATGACCGGTGTTTTCGTTTTATTATCAGTAATACTCGCGTTTTTAAGGCCTTCGGTTATTGTTACTATTCTTTCGATTTCTTGGGGGGCTGTCGCTTCAGTTTTCCTTGGGCCGTTCATATGGGGTTTACTTACCAAACGTGCAGGAAAAGCTGGCGCGATTATATCCAGCATTTGCGGTTTAGGAACCTGCTTAACCCTGTTCTTTGTATGGGGTGGGCCGAGGGCATCTGAAGCCGGTGCGATAGGAATGATGGTATCTCTCGGTCTCGGGCTTCTTTTAGTGCCATTTGCAAAAAAGGAAAAGGCATAGAATAGAGAAAGTAGAATATATGTTGATGTAAAAAGTTCTATTCTATCGCTTGTTTTCTTTTTGTGTTTTTCGGCGCTGTCATGATTTTTGCTATTGCGATATATCGATATAACCGTTTTTTATTGTGCGCAAAAATCTCTGCCGAACCACTATTTTATCAATAAATTTGCATTTCTGTCAATTTTATTGACATCACCGGTCCCTGCGCCAGCGCTTTTTTACTTGTTTAATTCAGCGGAATATATGATTTTTAATTGGGTTTGCTGGGGAATTTCTTTTTTACATTAGATTAATCAATCATCTTAGATCAATCTATTTTCGAGAGAGGGTTACTCTAATTCACAGCGAGCGGCTGCTATTTTAGTTTATAATATTTTCTTAAACTATATAATTATTTTAGGTATATCATTCGTTTAGTAATCGATTGCCCATTTTTGAGTTGAGCTCGAACGAGATATACACCGGAAACGACCTTTTCGTTTGGTGTCCATGTGAACTTGCTGGTTGTAGAGGCGGTTTGTGAACCGCCATTTGTTTCTGAAAATTCTTGGTTTGCTATCGAGTTATGTGTTGGGGCTAGGTTTTCAGCATCGTCGATTTTTGAAATGAACCGGCCAGCTATGTCGAAGATTTCAATTTGTGTAGAAGCAGGATTTTGTGTTTTTACTGAAATCTGCACCGAGGAATTGAATGGATTTGGATAAGCGAAAATATTTAGGTCTTTGGGTTTCGATGGTAAAATATTTTCTTCTACCGGCGAAACTGGTCCACCTATTTTCATAAGCCAAAAATTATTTGTGCTATCGGAATAGGTTCTGCCAGCAAGGGCAATAGAACTATCTTCGAGCGCGATGATTCCATAACCGAGATCAGTTGCTGCTGTGCCATATGTATGAGTTTTTATTGTATCGCCCAGCTCGTCGATATAGAGTAGGAATACATCTTTATTGCCACTGTTGACCGTAGTTCCGATAGTAATGAATCCCTCTTCGACAGCGGTTATTTTTTCAGCGGAGAAATCGTTCATGCCCCCGAGATGGTTTGTAAAAACTGTATCGCCGTCAGCGGTAGCTTTCACGAGAAAAATACTTGTGAATAGGGGGATACCGAAAGAACGGGTTATCCCTGCCATAACTATTCCGCCATCCGATGATGGAATAATGGAGTTTATTTCGTCTGCATTTGCGCCACCATAGGGTTTTGTCCAAAGAGAATCGCCAAGGGCGTCAGTTTTAAGAAGCATAGCATCGTGGTTACCGAGAGGTCCGGTGTTATAGTATCCTCCGATATAGAAATAGCTTCCAAGCTCACAGATAGAATTACCGACAAAGCCTGTATAGCTCTGTTCCCATTGGAGAAGACCATTTAGGTCTGTTTTTATGTAATAAAGTAAATTTTCTCCTGATGGATTAGTCGAACCCACAATGGCATAGCCTCCACCCGATGATATAGTAATATCACATGCTCTTTCATCACCGCTTGTGCCATAGGTTTCAGTCCAGATAGTATCACCCATTGAATCGAGTTTTAGTAGCCATATATCGCTTCCCCCTGCACCGAAAGATTCCGTTGCCCCAGCAGCTATGTAACCTCCGTCTGAGGTTGCTTCTATGGTATAACCGTATTCGTCTTCTGCGCCACCATAAGTTTTTGTCCAAATAGTATCGCCAGATACACCGATATTTACCAGAAAAATATCAATACCGCTTTCGGCTGAAAAATCTCTTGAACCTATGACTACAAAGCCTCCACTTCCATTCGGGGCGATGTCCCACGGAGTCTCATCGCCTCTAAATGTAATTACTCGATTCCAGCCATCGTGAACCTCTGTTATTACGACTGTTTCTATAACTCTGCTTTCGACATCCTCGGCATAGACTGCGATGACCCCATAAGCCAATTCTTTAAGTTCCGGTGGATATCGATCCATATAGTTTAAACCGTAAGTTGTCGAGAGGAAGGCCCAGTCGGGGCTATCAATATGTTTTCGATAGATATTGTAATGGACGACTGGTTCTGTTATATGGAGAGGAGCTTCCCACCTTAACATAACGTGTCCGCCTGTTATCGCATCGGATGTCAGATTTTCCACAGCGCGATGAGTAATCACTGGGGGTGTTATATTAACTATGCCATAATCGACAATTGTTAAATCGGATGGTAAACTATCGGGCAGGAAATACCAAGCGTCTGCGGTGCCACCCCAGCCAAAATTGACATGAAATTCACCCGACTCGCGATAACCATCGACGACAACACCGTGACCAACCTCGGGGCTGTGGATACTCATATATGGTGCTCGCTGGTTCATAATATCCAAAAGGATATCTGTGTAGAACGAGGGAGAGGAAGACATTATACCATCAGCGGAAAGATATCCTAGTTTATCGACTAAAGAGATCGCAACGTCATGCGAGGCTGCAGCCGAACCACCATCTTTATATTTCATTTCTATAGAAACTCCGAGGGCAAATAACAACCTCGCCCTAGTTGTATCATCTGGATTGACGCCGACTGCATTGTAATCCACTGTATCGATATTTGCTGTGGGTGCATCGATATAAATAGGAGGCTCCGTGGCTTCGGAGATATAATTATAAGTGGTGTCGAAAGCAATATTCGGTGGCCATTCCCAATAATTTACAATTTGTCCCATCGCCGTAACAACACATCCTATAGGGCAAATCTCACCCGTTTCAGGATCGATCGGGCAAAATATGTTATATGGATCACCCTGATTCCAGCGAGTATCTGTATATGGTCCCCAAATCGATCCAGTGGTCATCTCGGTTAGTAACCTAGGTGAACTTTCTATATATTCACTCCAGAGTTCTTGATTCCGACGAATTATGCCTGATGGTGTCTGTGGGATGGCTTGAATTCTATTTTGTATATCTAGTTTGATAATCGCAAGGGGAAAATTTTCTCTCGATTCTATGACATCGAAATCAGAATCGAAGGAATAGGCTATAATAGGACGAAGTTCTTTGATGGTTGGTATAACAATATAACCCTGTGGTTCAAGGAGGGCTATATAGGCTATTTTGCTTTCCGAATCCATAATGGGGACGAATTGGGACAAATCCCCTTTTCCTTCGATCTCCAGATGCGTTTGCGCGATTTTATTAATTTCTTCAAAAGAGGCGTTATCAGCCCATGTGATAACAGCGATTAGCAGAAATAAAGCGATAAAGGTTTTTTTAAACATACTTCTCCTATAGTTTTATTTGCGATTTATATTAGAGCAAAATCCCAAATAGTCAAGTCAATAGGAGAATTTTATTGTTTAGCTCTTCAGTTTTTTAGAGGACTTGTTATCGAGTTCAAATTGATTTTATGTTCAGCGGCGCGAAGCTCAATGATGATTATGGTTGTCATTCGAATATTTTCATAATGCAACTTGTTATACATATTTTTATTAAGAGGTCAACACTTTGTCGCTTTCGACTGTCCATCTGGGAAATTTTTTCATATTGCGTAATTTAACACCCTCTATGAACTCGAGCTTGCGATTCCGCGGGCTTGAGAGCACTCTCCACAGCTCTTAACTTCACCGTTGTGTTTAGTTACTGATTTTAACATTCTCTCGACATTGTAATAACCCGAAGCCGTCTTTTGATTTGCCAATACATAGAATACTGCATCTGCGAGCAGAAAAATACGGATATTTACTTCTTCCTTATGCTCTTTCAGAAGTGTTATCGCCATCCTTAAAGCATAATAGGTTTTTAAGTCGATATAATTTATTGTGTGCTCTGTTTTTCAATATAGTATATGACCTATTCAATGATCGGTTTTCGCTAGCCAGATGGCTGTGGAGGGCTTTAATCTTATATCGAAACCAAACCCTCTCCGCGCGCTGTCACGATTTTTGCTACGGTCAAGAATGAATATTGATTACATTATTTTTGACCGCAAAAATCCTCTCCCGACCGCCCATCGTCCCTCGCGCCAGCGCTCTTAATCTATTTTTAAATTTTGGAGAATCGGGTGTTAATTGATCTTCGGGGGAAATTTCCATCATCGCTACTTCTCGGATCAAATCGAACTATGGATTCATTTTTGTGGCTTCCGTAGGGCGCGGCACTTTGGCCACCAATATTCGAAGAGGTTTATTTCCCTCGTTATACCAGCAATGGGCAATATTTGCGGGGCTTTCGATAAGTGTGTCCGGGCCGACCTCGAGCTTCTCCTCGCCGACTTCCACAATTCCTCTGCCAGTGAGCACGTAGAAAAATACATCGACAGGCGTGATATGACTTTTAAGAGATTTTCCGGGTTCGATGTTCATGTACACGACAACTGCGTTTTTCGTGTCATAGATTTTGCGCGCATCGATGCCGTGTGGGTTATTTAGCGATTTCGCGTTTTTCACTTCGATAGTTTTCATTTATTTCCTTTCGCTATTTTTAATAAGCGAATAAGACCGCTTTTGAACACCGAAAAATAGAGCCAGATATGGAGTATTGTGAAAACGGTCATCAGGATACCGGAAACCGTGTGGATTTTTGTGATCGGTTCCGGAACCGTCCAATCCGCGCCAATAATCTTGCTCGATAGTGGCATCTTGATAATCCCTGTTATCACGACGATTACGACTAATATCAAAAGGATCGTCGATACCAACGCAGTTGTAGTTCTCTTTTTCATCTCATGAACTTCCCAAATTTCTTACCGTCCCATCATCCGGGCGATATCCTATTACAGGTCACCTGAATACTGATTATTATCTAATTTATTTCTCGAAGAGCATATTTCAATCCGATTCATCAATTGATAATCCGGGCAAAGTTTCACACATTCTCTTTTTGTCCTTAAACATCGTGCTCGTTCGGGGATTCTTCTCGCCGAATTTTAGAACGAGTATTTTCAGAGTTTCCTCGTGTGATTTCCCGTCTAATTCGGACTTTTTGATGAGTCGATACGCACCGAAAAGCGCTGACGGTCCGATATCCGACGCAAATGTTCCGAATCCTTGATTCCAGACGAAAAGTGCGAAAAGCTCGTCTAGCTCGGGGATTGTTACTCCGAGCGCGTAAGCCTTTACCAGTTCGCGCGTTGCCTGC
>JAGLDC010000091.1 GCA_023145965.1 bacterium
GGACAGCTTCTACTTCGACGGTGCATGGCGCACAACATGGCCTGCCGTCGTCGAAACAGACCCGCTCTCTGTCCATTTGACAGGCAACCAGAGTATTGCGGGCGAGAAAACATTTACCGACCCGATGGAAATAGATGGCGCCAATTTAAATATCTACCCCGTGGATTTCGATGAGGCGATATGGATAGAATCTTCTCCCGGCAGTCTTCCCACAACAACAACCTGGCTTGTCAACGCCGCATACTCCGACCCGGGACTTATTGCGCTCGGTGAAGGTCGGCTCGATGGCGGACTCGGCACTTTCGATCCGTCAGCAGGTTATGCCGCAACATACGGCATTGTGCGAAACGGTGGAGGAACTCCCCATCTGGTTGGCGGACTCGGTGTCGTTACAACTCTATTTAAGGCTGCGGTATCTGGTGTCTCCACGGATGGCTTAAATTACGCAGGTTATTTTATGGGCGATGTCCATATCACCGGCGAACTGACTATAGATACGATTCAATCCCCGCTCGATACGCTCTACATTCCCGAAAAGGTCTGGGTGGAAGAACTCGTGACCGATACTATCGAGTCCCGCGGCGAATTCGTGTTCATCAAAGACGCTTTCGGCGTCCGGGACAGCTTCTACTTCGACGGCGCATGGCGCACAGCATGGCCTGCAGGCGGCGGCGCAGATGCCGACTGGACGATAAGCACAGCAATCGGCGACGGCACGAACGATACTACGCTCGTAATGGGCGGCAAGTGGGGGCTGTTCCGCGATGGCAACACCGGCTACGGCGACGCCTGCTCAACCCATGTCAACCTCGGCGTGGCGTGCACAACGGGCAAAAGCGGTTATGATTATAAATTTTGCACAGTTAGCGGCGGACAATACAACACCGTAACCAACGACTACGCCACGGTCGGTGGTGGGTTCACAAACGCCGCAACCGGCACGACTGCTACAGTCGGCGGCGGAATAGACAATACTGCAAATGGCCGGTATGCTACTATCTCCGGTGGATATTCTAACACTGCAGCCGGTGGGGATGCCGCCATCGGCGGCGGATACCAAAACGCAGCGTCCAACTGGTATACTACCGTTAGCGGCGGATACAAAAACAACGCGAGTAGCTCGGCTGCCACCGTCGGCGGCGGATACGATAACAGCGCAAGCAATACCAATGCGACAGTCAGCGGTGGAAAGGAAAACACCGCAAGCGGAATTAATTCCGCAATCGGCGGCGGATACCGAAACGAAGCAAGCGGCTATTATTCCACAATCCCCGGCGGATTAGCAGATACCGTCTCCGGCGATTGGTCTTTCGCTTTCGGGAACAATGTAACCGTAGTCGATAATTATACCGCGGTGTTCTTCAATTCCGGGAATCCCGGAGAAATTGGAATCAACAACGAGACCCCGACTTCCGCGCTCGATGTCAATGGCGATATCGAGGTCGGCGCGACCGATGCATTCTATTTCGGCGACCCGACAACCGATGGCACATGGCGCATAATAAGAGTCGGAACCGATCTCCAATTCCAGCTCCGCGTAGGTGGGGCCTGGGTGAACAAGATGGGAATAACTCCATAGGCCGCGCAGGGGAGGCAATGGGGAATGTATAATGTAGAATGGGGAGTTTGAAAACGATGATTGGCGAGGAGTGAATAATGCGTGAAACCAATGTCAAAGAGGAAGCGCAGAATCTGTTGGAAAAGTTGCCGGATAATGCAACCTGGGACGATTTAATGTTCGAGATTTATGTTCGTCAAACTATCGAAGCCGGGCTCGAGGATAGCAAAGCCGGTCGAACTACAGATGTCGGGGAAGTTCGAGCTAAATTCGGTTTGTCAAAATGAGAGCATATTGGACAGGCGCGGCAATAAAACATCTATCGGCAATCTACGATTATATTGCGCAAGACTCGCCTGTGTATGCTAAACGGATGATCGATAGATTAACACAGCGCTCGGAGCAAATTGCATCTTTTCCTCTTTCGGGACGCATGGTGACAGAATATGAGGCGGAAGATATACGGGAAATTATAGAAAGGTCATATCGGATCATTTATCGAATAAAACCCGAGCAGATCGATGTTTTAGCAGTGATCCACTGTGGGCGGTTGTTGCCGGAAGATGTATAAAGAATGTATAATGTCCAATGGGGAGATTGAAAACGACGATTATGAACGACCAGATTCAAAATATCATCTGTCATTGCGAGGAGCATTGCGACGTGGCAATCTTCCCGAATCACAACGAGATTGCGACGCCTACGGCTCGCAATGACGGCGTTGGGGACATCGGAAACATCCGTAGGGAAGGGTCTTGCACCCTCCCGATTATCGCCGGTCGGCGCGTGCCGACCGGGAGCACACGTGGGTGCTCCCCTACGGGCGCGTTCCCGGCGCCCTTCGACGAAACCGGCGGCGTGGTGGCGGAAATGCCCGCCGAGGACACGATGACCAATGTGCCGTTCAATATTCAGTATGACTGCGAGATTATGCACGGGATGACGATTTATGTTTGGGTTCGCGCCCGCAATGGCGAGGATGTTACGGACTGGGCGGAAGTTGCGAGTTTGGATGTGCCGGCATGACCGGTATCAGGCGCGCGGCGGATTTAACGGAGACCATTGAAATTAGGAAATAAAATGAAAAAGACAAAGTTAGTTGTGGCAATTATGATGCTCATTGGATTAGCAATGGGCACGAGTCTGATGGCTGCAGGAACAGAACCACTTGGTTCTCCGCGGGAAGTATCGACTTTGGACCATTTATTATGGATAAGCACCAACAGCAGTTCCTGGGGTGATGACTTCATCCAAACCGCTAATATCGATGCCTCGGCTACAAATACGTGGAACTATAATGGATTGACTTATGACGGCTGGTCACCCATCGGAAATGTTACAACCAGATTCGAGGGCAACTACGATGGCAATGGTTTTACCATCGATGGATTATTCATTAACCGCACCACAAATTATATTGGGTTTTTTGGTTATGCGTCTGGAGCAACCATTCAGGATATTGGTGTAACCAATGTGAATATAACCGGTGCAGAGCAAGTCGGCGGTTTGTTGGGAAGGAATTATGACTCTTCAATCATCAGTAACAGCTATAGCACCGGAAGTGTGAGTGGTTCTAGTTTCGTTGGCGGTTTGGTGGGATATACTTATAATTCAACCGTAAGTAACAACTATAGCACCGGAAGTGTGAGTGGTTCTAATTCCGTTGGCGGTTTGGTGGGACATAATTATTTGTCAACCGTCAGTAACAGCTATAGCACCGGAAGTGTGAGTAGTTTTTTTAGTGTTGGCGGGTTGGTGGGGTATAATAATAGCCCTGTAGAGAACTCCTTCTACGATTCTGAGACATCGGGCCGGAGTGATAATACTGGTAAAGGTGTGCCTAAGACAACCCTGCAAATGAAAACACAATCCACCTTCACCGATGCCGGTTGGGATTTCACAACAATATGGAACATGGATGGAATTACAAACGATGGATATGCTTTTCTTAGAGTATTTGCGCCACCTACTTTTACTACCTGGACCGGCGCGAGTTCGACATCGTGGTGCTTTGCGGGCAACTGGGTCTCCGGCGTCGTCCCGGACGAGACGATGGACGCGGTTATCGATCCGGTCGCCACTCAACCTGTAATCGACTGCGTTGCGACTTGTAAGGACCTTACGCTCCACACTGGTGCGGTATTGTCGCATACCGGCGGCAACGCAGTGACAGTTCACGGCGATGTATATAACTCGGCCGGAAAACGACTAATTGTCGGCGGTTCGATAATATTATATAGCAACATTAATATCGAGGATTGAAAAGGAAGATTATGCGTGACGAGGAGAAAACGTGAGTGTGAAAGAATTGATCTCAAAGGAAATCGAGAGGGTTCCCGAGCGGTTCCTCGGGGAAATACTCGATTTCATTCGATTCATGGAAACAAAGGCCACGGAAGAGAAAATGGTAGCGGCTGTCGCAAGCGAATCGTCACTCAGAAAGGATTGGCTAACGCCCGAGGAGGATAAGGCTTGGCAACATTTGTAAAAGGAGATGTGGTAGTCGTCCCGTTTCCGTTTTCGGATTTGACGCGTGCCAAAAGGCGCCCCGCTCTTGTCGTTGCGGAATTGGAGGACGACGACCTGATCCTTTGCCAAATAACCAGCCGGTAGGTTGAAGATGGATATGCAATTTCGCTCGACGAGGTCGATTTCGAATCTGGAACGCTAAGACAGGAGAGCAACGTGCGACCAAATCGTATTTTTACGGCAGACCGACATATTATTCTGTATTGCACCGGTCATCTCAGGCGCGAGAAGATCGACAGCGTAACGAATAGGATAATCGAGATATTGCGGAGATGAAACTCGACCCGAAAACGCCGGGAGCACAAAGGGGTGCTCCCCTATGGATTTTGATTGAATTTTAGATTTTTAGACATAACCCCCAATCGAGGGTAGGAAATATGAAAATACAAAAATACAAGAGATTAACAGCGGCTACAACCTTAAGCATCGCACTAGTATTTTCGATTCTAGCGTGGTCTGCTTGGGCCGAGACACCAGTTATGTCCGGCGGCGGCCATGTTATTCAGCGAGATGCTTTCAGCTCCGGCGGGATGGTTGGTCGTGCGGGAGGTGCGTTCCAGGTGCACGACATCCTCGGGCAGTCTTCACCGCTTACTTATCCGGATACGACTAGCGGCGACGATTATAAGCTCACACATGGGTTTTTAGCCCCGGAGCAATACGACACACTTGTTCCGCAAAGTTGGATTTGGACGGAATTACGTTATGTGCCTGATACTTTTATTACGGTTAATTGGATGGGCGACGACATGGACTCGCTTACCGGTTATGATTCGGGGATTATGTTTTACGATGTCCAATACAGTGACGACTGGGGAACCTCGTGGAACGACTGGTTAGTCGAGACAATCGACACGACTGGCATCTTTGGCCCCGGAACCATGGGCACCGAATACTGGTTCAGGGTTCGCGCAACCGATGGAATAGGCAATATCGAGCCTTACCCAACGGCTGCAGATAGCATCGCTGAAGCTACTATCGATTACCTCGTTACTATTGTTACCACTGTGGCTCCCGGTGGAGATCCCTTGAGCATTCTCAATTCCATTAAATTTGAGCATTATGATACATCGATGTCAACTCTGGCTGTCGATAGCGGATTTGGATCAAATCAAATATGGTGTGTCCCAACCACAGATTTAGATATTTTCACACTTTCTACAGACTCGGATTCCCTAGAACGCTGGTTCACTCTTGATTCTACAAGCTATGTTACAAATTCTGCCTTTGCTTGTTCTTTATATTATTGGCATCAGCATCGCATCATTCTTACACTTCTTGGCACGAGTGCTATACGCCCAGCTGACCTTGAAACATTCACAAAATTCGGTGGAGACACGACGGGTGCGCAATCGGGTATTTACGACAATTGGATAGACAATCAGGGTAACGTGCGATTTTCTGAGTTTACTTCGGGTGTGCCAATATATCGCACATATGATACACGCGAATGGATTGGTGTAACGGATGCTTTGATTGATACAATCAACTATAACTATCTTACTACTGTAATTAGAAATAGCTTTAGTGGCATCGATTCGGGCAAGGTTATGGTCGATGGTGACACAGTAGATTCTCCATATTATGTTTCTTGGGAACCAGGAATACCTCATACAATCGAAGCTATATCGCCTCAACTTCCAACTCTTGAAAGCCGTTATGCTTTCATTTCCTGGAATATTGGAAGCGAAATTAGACATACCATTATGGTTACACCGCCATATATATCCGAATATATTGCCTTTTTCGAGATGCAGCATCCCGTTTCCGTCATCAAAATTCCAGAGAACCCACATGGTTGGATAAGCTGGGATGAAGACACGGCGTGGGGGGTTTCACGCGAGACTTTCTGGTCATTCTTCCTTTCAGAACACAACATCGAGGTATCCGATTCCGATGCTTATAGCGATACTATCTGGCATTTCGACCATTGGGAGGACAGTGGAACTTTGCCATCGAGAGATTATACAATATCTTTCCCCGGTCATACCGAATTATATGCGCTATATTATTACGAGCTCAATGACATCGTGCTTTCTTTCGATATACCCGATACAATTTGGAATGTGGGTAATTTACAGCACGGTGAATCTCGAATAATGTCCGTAGATGATTCAATCAAGGTTGTTAATAACGGAGATGTCCCCTTGGATTGGGGCCTTTGGATTAGAGATGCCGGTGTTTATTGGGCTCCGGATTCGACACCTTCTCTGGATCATTTCTCTCTGTTTGGAAGATTCACACTAGAGGCTGAACCTCCCACTAGAGTTGATTTCCAGTTGTATAACGATCTTATTATGCCAAGTATGAAATGGTCAACACCAACTCTACTCGGTCCAGCTGGAAACAATGTTCCACCAAGCGGCACGAACTGGTCTTACCTCTGGTTTAGACTAAGAGCACCATATTCCAGTTCTTACCCAACATTCAACGAAGTTATCAAGGTCGGTATCCTATGCCGTGCACATATGCCTTAATTAAAAAATCAATGCTAATAAAAAAAGCCCGCTATTGCGGGCTTTTTTTTTATTCAATAATAGCTCCATCCGGGGGGCATCGAGCCTTTAGATTTTCTACCGAACGCCTTGCTGATCACACGCGCGGGAGAAAAATATTATTTTAAATAGACAATCTGACTCCGCGCGTGGGGCACCGACGCCCCCTTGTCGAGCTTGAGGTTTATTTCATGGTTGGTTTTATGCGGACTTTTTCGACTTTCTTAACCGTTGATTCTTCGATAGTTACTATATATTTACCCCATTTAAATACCGTTCCTGCTCTTGGAATTTCGTGCCTGTATTCTTCGATAAAACCGCCAAGAGTTCTATATTGACCTTTCGGAAAATCTGTATTAAAAAGATCCTCCAACTCTGTCAATTCTGTTGTTCCTTTAAAAACAAAAGAGCCATCTTCGATGGTTGTTTCCCTGTTAGGAGTATCTTGTATCCCACAGAGGAAAGCCAAAATATCACGCCTCTCAACCATACCGGTCACCTCGCTATGTTCGTTTACAATCAAAACCGAATCTATATCCGATTGGAACATAGTTGTAAAAAGGTGTAAAACGGAGGTATTTTCAGGGATAAAAACTGTATCCATTATCTCTTTTTCGATATCCTCTTTCAAATTTGCAGATGATCCTCTATTAAAAATACCGAAGATCGATCCATCCTCGTCCTCGACAGCAATATAGTTAGATTGACCTTTATCCTCACATCTATTAGAAAGCTCGGATAATTTAATTTTTAAAAGCTCGGTTTTAGGTTCCATTATATCGAATGCTCTCAGAGATGAAACCTCGAACAAAAGATGGATTATCTCCTCTTTACTCTTGCCAATATCAAGCGTTCCTTGTTGAGAAACAAGCTTAAAATCATTCCAATCTGCTGGTTTAGAAGGTTTTACTATTTTATGGAACACTGCTACTATCCATCTGGAAAGGGCATTTGTCAAACTAGAAGCCGGTTTCAATATCACAGCGATAATGTCGAGGGGCAAAATAGCTTTTCTAGAAAAACTCACTGGTTTCATTAAACCCAGACTTTTCGGCAATATCTCACAGAAAATCAAGCCAACAATGGATATCGTTATCAAGGAGTAAAGCTCACCAACATCTCCAAAACTCTTAATGAATAAATTCGTGGCAACAGAGCTTGCAAGAACTATACATAAATTCGTTCCTATAAGGGTGACCGATAGGATATCCTCCGGATTATCTAGCCAATTGCCTACACCTGCTGGAAGCTGCTTAAGAATATTCCTTTTACGGAATAGAGATATAAGCGCCGTTTCAGTCCCAGAAAAAAATGCTGACCCTAAAAGACTAATTACTATTATTATTACACTTAACAACATTTTTACTCTATCTTAATTCCCACCAAATCTATCTTAGTATGACTGCTTTTAATTATTCTAATCTCCAATCCTTCAATTTCGAGCGTTCTACCAGATTCTGGTATATCCCCCCAATTCTCTATTATCAAACCGCCAATAGTCTTATAATAAACACTTTTTAAATCGAGTCCGAAAAGCTCGTTTAACTCTTGAATGGAAGTGTCACCACCAATTAAATATGACTCCCCGAGTTTCTTGTAAGTCTTTTTAGATGGCTTTTCGTAAATAATAGGTCTTCCATAGACCTCAATTAAAATCCTCTCGCTATCAACAATACCATCGATATCACCATACTCATCTAATACAATGAATTTCCCAAGCCTATTAGCTCTCAGATCGTAAAAAAGATCGGAAACCGCTTTCAACCCAGCGATAAAATACGCTTCGCGAAGGGAGCTCCATGGTTTTTCTTCATTATCAAAAGAGGACAAGTCAGATACATCGATTAACCTCGGTTTATCCTCACTACGACCGGTAAGTATGCAAAAAATGGCATCATACTCGTGCATGGATTCCAATATTTCTTTTTTGGTGGATTCGTAGGAACATATTGGCACTTGAGGACGAGGAGTCATTATTTCCGAAACCTTAGTATGATCCAGTGTGAGGAAATGTAGTAACAATTCCTTATACTCACCTTCCACCGCACCTTGCTTATGAGCTAACTCGATGGCACTTTCAATATCGATTTCGTCCAAGCGTAGATCATCGAATTTTCCCTTCCCAATAATGGCACTTTGGATAATAGTAAGTAAAAAAATCAAAGGCGAGAGGATAAACTCGATAATCCATAAAGCACTTGCGCTAACCCGTGCCCATAACTCGTTGTGTTCCACCGCTATTACTTTAGGTGTTATCTCGCCAAATATAAGGATTAGCACAGTCATTATAGCCACTACGATAGGCACAGCTCCTGGACCTACTAGCTGTATAAGAAAACCAGTCATCAGCGTAGTCGCCGTAATGTTGACTATCATATTACCAGAGAGTATAGCTATAAGCAGCTTCCCAGGTCGGGACAATAAACTCACGACCTTCTCTGCCCATCTTTCTCGTTTAAGCGCCATCCTCTGGACATCAAACCGCCCGAGAGAAAAAAATGCGGTCTCTGAACCAGAGAAAAAGGCTGAAAAAGCAAGTAATATGACTAAAGCTACTAATTTCATTTTTACAAACGACTAAACTATAAATTCTCTATTTTTATATGAGGGATTAGATGTTCTATATCTTCGAGAGAACCTCTGGCTGTGCCCTCGGCCATGGCCGTGGCAGTGCCGCAAGCTACACCGAGTCTTATCGCTTCTTCGAGGCATTTCCCTTTATCCAAAGCGAATGCTATCCCAGCAACCGTGCTATCACCCGAGCCAACTGTATTAACAATCTCTATCTGCGGAGGGTAACAATGGAAGCCTCCTTTCTTAGTGACAGCATACACACCATCCGCCCCTGCGGAAATAACCACAACCTTAAACTCATCCTGCAACAGTTCTCTTGTGGACTCGATCATATCTTTGGTATTTACAAATTCTCTACCAACCAACCTAGAAAGCTCGTGTTTATTGGGTTTTATCATATAGGGAGTCGCTGAAAGTCCGCTTTTTAAAGGCTCACCGTCGGCATCCATTATAACTCTTGCTCCTAAATTTTCAAATGTTAGCGTCAGTTGGGCGTATATATTTGGTGAAAGACCGGGCGGCACACTTCCAGAAATAACAGCTATGGTCGGCGAAGGCTTAAGTAAACGGACTTTATCGACTAAAAGCCCGAGTTCCCTTGGGTCGATAGCAGGTCCCGGTGCGTTAACCTTTAGTTCCTGATCATCCTCCTCGGAGTGGATGATTACATTAGTTCGCGTCTCACCACTTACTCGAATAAAATCGTGAGGAATACCCTCATTAAGAATGCGCCCCTCTATCTCCATGCCGGTATAACCACCGATGAATCCGAGCGCAACCGATTGCCCTCCAAGCGTTAAGATCATACGAGAGACATCTATTCCTTTACCTCCGGGGTATCTTTCCTCGCGAATAATGCGCTTGGTATCATCAAAACCAAAGCTCTCTATCCACATAGTTCTATCAAGTGCCGGATTTAATGTAACAGTATAAATCATCGAATCTCCAATTCAATCTCGATTCTTCTCTAGTGTAAATGGGCTTCTCGATTCAGCATCGGCGAACATACGAAGAAGTATATTCCACAGTAGTCCCATGAGAATATATAGGGCTATCGATGCGATTATCTTCGTGAAAATTAAAAAATCGTAAAGCCCGTGAAAAAAAGCGCTTAATACAAAACCTCTTACGAGCAACGAGAATCTTTTACTTCTCTCGAATTTCGCTCTACCGAGTGTGTATCCCCATATCGAGGAGAACAGCATATGCCCTAACACCGACATTGGCCCACGAATAAGTATTACTGTTGCGCCGAACTCTTTAATATATATAATATTTTCCGCCGATGCAAAACCAAGGGATGCCGCTGCGGCATAGACAAGGCCATCCATCGGTTCGTTAAAACCGGTGCGTTTCCATATTATTAGCATAACGACAGCAAGCTTAGCACCTTCTTCAATAAGGCCGGCGATTATCCAGCTGACCTTTGCCGCATCGGCTGCGTTCCCGGGGGATTGCACACCCATTACCAAAGACAAAGTTCTCTCTAAATAAGCGGTTGGAATAACGATTATTGCACCCGCAAAAAAGACGATTATCACC
>JAGLDC010000092.1 GCA_023145965.1 bacterium
CCGAAGAGGCCAATTGGCTCGAAACCAAGACCCGACCCATTGTTTCCGTTTGATTTCCTGTCCTCAAGATTTAAATTTTGATATAGAATACTATATAAAATAGCTATAAAATGGCCATATTTGGGGCAAAATATATAGAATACTATATCAAAAAGGCAGTGCGGAAAACGGGATTTTAGGAGCTCCAGCATTCGGGGAAAAGAGATGTTTTGCGATAAGCGGGATCGGGGAACCAACCGATTTGGAAATCGAGAAAATGTGGAAAATGATGAAAAAAGAGCCCTCGAAAATAAAGGCCGATCCGGTGCTGCAGGCGCGCGATTAAAGCGCAGGAAAGTCGATGATGAGAAGAAAAGTACTAGATTACGTGACTGCCCTTTTTTCTTAGCGAATGTCCAAGCTCACTTTCGGTGCGCATAAATGTTGCCTTTAAAATCGGGCGTTGTTCACCGTGGAGTGAGTGGTTCGATTTGTTTAATAGTTCATCATATAACTGACAATATTCTCAGACCCTTTTCGCAAGTTGGTTCCAATTTTCCATTTTTTGGCATAGGCCTTTTCGTTAACTATGAACTCAACATCAACAGTGCAGGTTTTCTTATTGATAAATTCTAGAGGGAGGCTGAAAGATGTCCAAATCGACTCAAATACATCTTCGTTATACTTGCCGTACTTCCTGCTGGATGAGTTGTATTTCCGTTTATGGAATGATTGGATCTTCGTTTCTTTTGAAAGGAGCTGATGAGTTTCACCTTCCGTGTTCTTAAACACAACTTTGGTTAGCGTAATGGGATCAGTGGGTTCTCTCTCTGATATAAATGAAAGCTCAAGGCGATAAGGAGCTCCGCTTTTGGTATATGAAAACAAGAGGGGGATTCCTGTGGTATTTTCTTCTGATGCTATAATGCGAGGGATAGCCTGCAGCTTATTTGATGGGTGACAATATGGATACGAAAACAATTCTTTTCGATGAACCATACAGCCACAAAGCATGGACATTAAAATTATAAGTAGATATTTCATTGTTTAAGATCGAACGATCGCCTTCACCTCAAAGTGGCTGTGCTACGGCGCGGTTACTTTGTAGGCGTGAAAGGCTTGTTCGGGGTTAATGGTGGTTGGACTCGTCTTCTCTTTGTTTTGATTCTGCCTGAAGTACACCCTGACGATGTTGATGCCTGCCATTGGGATCGTAGTGTATTTAAGCCTTATGGTTGTGGATGGGAACGTCCACACCATTTCCGTGCGCGTTTTCTCGCTTGGGTTGCCGTATGTTGTTTGGAGGAGCTTTGACAGTATCTTGAACTCATCAACAACATTGAGGAACTTCTCGTCCTGGGCTCGCAGGTTGATTCCTTCGAGCAGTCCCGAGTCGTTATCGAAAAGCATGTCCGCCCTGTATTCTCTCTTTCCGAATGAAAAGCCCTTTACCCGGACTGTTGAGTAGAAATGTTTATACTTATTCTTCTGATGGCGTTCGGCACGCTTGCTGAATGCCTCAACAATCTGATCTTCAGTCATTCCCCATTTGGCTTTATCCCAACAGTGAACGTCCTTCGGTTCTATTGCGAACGCCGAATTGGCGTGCAGGACGACAAATGCGACTGCAACAATATAGCTCAGCTTCTTCATTATCTTGAGTCCAAAGATTAGGATAAAATTCTGTTGGACTGAACCTCTCGACCACGTTCAATCTATCTATAGGGATTGTATGGAACCGTGGACTCCGATTCCATGGGTTTCTTCATATATCTTTACCCGTTCGCGGAGCTTTCGGTGGGGAGGACGGCTTCGGGGTCGGGATGGAGCGGCCGATTCTGTGGCTCGCGTCGGCGGT
>JAGLDC010000093.1 GCA_023145965.1 bacterium
GTCCCTATCTGCTGTGGGCGTAGGAGATTTGAGAAGGGCTGACCTTAGTACGAGAGGACCGGGTCGGACGAACCTCTGGTGTACCAGTTGTCATGCCAATGGCACTGCTGGGTAGCTACGTTCGGTCGGGATAAGCGCTGAAAGCATCTAAGCGCGAAGCCCACTCCAAGATGAGATCTCCCGTCCGCAAGGACCTAAAGGGCCCTGAAAGATTATCAGGTTGATAGGCGGCAGGTGTAAGCACAGTAATGTGTTTAGCCGAGCCGTACTAATAGCCCGTGAGTCTTGGTCCATTTATAACTTATTCGAGTGCTTTCACCATAGTATCTGTTCTCGATCTCTTATTGATATTAATTATAGCCGGGTTTAAATCCGTTTAAACCCGCAAGATTTCCCGGTGGTCATAGCTAAGAGGCAACGCCCGTTCCCATTCCGAACACGGAAGCTAAGCTCTTACACGCCGATGGTACTGCACTGGTAACGGTGTGGGAGAGTAGGTAGCTGCCGGGATTATTCTATTTAGCGGTCAACTTTTAGAAGTTGACCGCTTTTTTTAATTTTGAATTTAATAAAAATCTGATATATTATTTTGAGTATTATTAAATTGCGATAAATCAACCGAACAGGAAAAAAGCAGCGACACCGAGATATAGACGATGAAAATTAACACTATTAGAGAATTACTATTTTGGTCTTATGCCAACCTCGCAATGGCGCATGCTGCGGTTTCAAATAAAGAAGAAAAATACAGTAGAATTCATTTTATTATTCGGAATCGATTATATAACGGCCTAAAAAAGGGCTCGATGGATATTGGACAACTCGCAGACGATGAGCGACTTAAGATGATATTACCTCAGTCTTGTTGTTACTGTGGTAGCAAAGAGCATTTAACCGCTGATCATCTTATTCCTCGCAAGAAAGGCGGAGCAAACACTGGCGATAACCTGGTTTGGGCTTGCCGCGCATGTATAGCTCTAAATGTGCCACAGATGCACTGGAGTGGCTGGCAAAAAGACAGAAATTTTCGCCTTTACTGTTACTTAGACGCTATCTTAAAATGGCTATCGGAATTTCACGTGAGAAAGGTATTATGGATATTCCGATTAGTGAAGCACCCGAGATTCCATTTACGCTATCAGCTATTCCAACGAAATTTCCGCAACCTAAAAATCTAACGCTATGGATAAATGGATCGTCTAATAATTAGCGTAATAAAAACTCCCTTTAAAATAAATAACAAGGTTTATAGCGGTTTTTGTCCTTGCGAAGATAGCGCTGTTTGCATAATTTGTAATAAGTATATGATTAACGAAAAATAGGGAGAGAGTATGAGTGGTCATTCCAAATGGGCTTCCATTAAACACAAGAAAGCCGCCCTTGATGCAAAGAGAGGCAAGGTTTTCACAAAGATCATTAAAGAAATCACTGTAGCTGCACGCTTTGGTGGTGGAGATCCTTCTGGCAATGCGCGACTTAGGACTGCAATTGATGCGGGAAAAGCTGCAAACATGCCAAAGTCAAATATCGAAAATGCAATTAAAAAAGGCACGGGGGAGCTTCCCGGCGTTGTTTACGAAGAGATAACTTATGAAGGTTACGGCCCTGGAGGAGCTGCGATACTTATCGATGCTATGACGGACAATAAGCGTAGGACTGTTGCCGAAATTCGCCATATGCTCGATAAATACGGTGGTAATCTGGGAGAAACCGGTTGTGTTGGGTGGATGTTCGATAGGCGTGGTCTTATTGTTATTCAAAAAGAAGGCGTTCCCGAGGAAGAGGTTTTCGATAAAGCGCTTGAGGCTGGTGCTGAGGATGTCCAGGATGGTGAAGAAAACTGGGAGATATATACCTCACCGAGCGATCTTGAAACTGTGAGAGTTAAAATCGAATCTGCAGGATTAAATATCGAAAACTTCCAATTGACTCAACTGCCACAAAATACTATTAAATTAGAAGGCAGGGACGCTGAGAAAATGCTCAAACTTATGGATTATCTCGAAGACCACGACGATATTCAAAATGTATATGCCAATTTCGATATCGACGATGATGTCATCGAGGCATATAATTCTGCAGGGTGACAATGCCCAAGCCAAGACTGATCGTAATAGACATCGATGGAACGCTTATCGATTCACAATCGTATCTTAGGCCAGATGTTGAGAAAGCAATATTGAGAGCTATCGACGAAGGTGTTTTTGTCACTCTCGCCACAGGAAGAATGATCTCAGCCGCGAGGGAATATATTGATCGTTTAAAGCTCAGACTACCTGTTATTGCACTCAACGGTGCTATAATTGCAAATTCTTATGGTGGTAAACCATTATATCACGAACCAATATCTATCGAAAGTTCGGTTAAAATCGTCGAAGCTATATGGGATACTGATTCAACACTAATTTTCGTTTGTTGCGATAAAGCTTATGCTCGTAATGTCTCCGAGTTAACCGGCCCCGCACTTTCGACGTGGATTGTTAACATCTCGAATTTTGAGGATATTGATTTGTTGGGAAAAAAAAAGCCTTCAACAATTCTGGTGGCAGGACACCGAGATAGTATCGAAGGGATACAATCTAACACAAGGGCTTTAAACTTGGAAGATATCGAGGATCATCTCTTCCCATCGATAAGGTATTTTCCTATGCACTATGTTGAGTATCGCGCGCGAGGCACTAATAAAGGTAAAGCGCTAAAGATGTTGCGAGAGCATCTTGGTGTTTCCCGCGATGAGGTTCTCTCGATTGGAGATCATATCAACGATATTTCTATGGCGGAGGAATCTGGGATTTTCGCAGCACCGGCTTCGGCGCATCAGGTTACGCGGGATGCCGCCGATTATGTCAGTCCTCTTTCCAACGATGAGGGTGCTGTGGCACAGATTTTGGATGAATTCTATTTCAGGATTGATCAGAAATGATTTGCATTCTTGGTATAGACCCAGGAACAATCAACACCGGGTGGGGAATTCTTCAGGTTAATGGCGACAAAATTGCACATGTGGAATCAGGTGTTTTTCATCCTAAAAGCCCCGATAGAATCGAAAAACTAGTCCGAATATACGATTTCGTTATTGATTTAGTGAATAAATACAAACCATCGACTGTTGCCATCGAAGATACATTTTACGGCAAGAATGTTCAGAGTATGATAAAATTAGGTGAGGCAAGAACTTCCGCCTTACTCGCAGCAGCGCTTTCTGATGTCGATGTTGCGACTTTTGCTCCGCGAGAAATTAAGATGGCCCTTGTAGGTAACGGCAACGCGACCAAAGAGCAAGTTGCTTTTATGGTTCAGAGGTTATTAAACTCACCTGCGGGGTGTCCAACCGATCAAAGTGATGCTATCGCGGTAGCATATTGCTGGGCACAACGCGCTTTAAGGATTCGTTAAATGATAGATTTTATTAGGGGTTTTATTGCTAGAAAAGGGGATAATTTTGTTGTTATCGATGTAACGGGGATTGGATATTACCTCTCCATCTCAAAGATGACATCCGATGAAATCGGTCAATCCGGCGAAGAGGCTACATTAATCACACGACTTCTTCACCGTGAAGATACAATGGAGCTATTCGGTTTCGCCAATGAAGAAGAGCGCTTTCTTTACGATGCTCTCAATTCTATTAGCGGTATTGGCCCAAGAATGGCTTTAAATATTCTTTCGGGTTTGGGTGCAGAGGAATTTGTATTTGCGGTGGAGAATAAAGATTTGAAACTTCTCTCAACAATAAAAGGGCTTGGCAAAAAAACCGCCCAAAAGCTTTGCTTTGAGCTGGATGGAGCCTTCGATAAGATGGCTTTTCATAGTAGTAAGAAAGCAGGCGGTGCAGTTCGCGATGCAGTTTCTGCACTTGTTGCACTTGGTTATAACCCTCTGGATGCAAATCGCGGAGTTCGTGAAGCTGTGTCATTGGTTGGTGAAAAAAATATAGATGCAGTTATCAGAACTGCTCTTGAAATTATACGAAAGCAATAAAATGGAAGAACCACTTAAGCCATATAAGAATGACAGCGACCTTGAATTTGAGGAAACGCTTAGGCCATCGAGACTTATCGAATTTGTTGGCCAAACAGCTATAAAGACTAAACTCGGAATATATATTCAGGCGGCAAAGAAACGCGATGAAGCACTCGATCACACCCTTCTTTATGGACCTCCTGGACTCGGTAAAACAACGCTTGCGCATATAATAGCGAATGAAATGGGCTCAAGTATCCATGTGTCAGCGGGACCTGTTCTCGAAAGACCTGGCGATTTGGTTGGGATTCTTACCGGTCTTAAAGGAGGGGATGTTCTTTTTATAGATGAAATACATCGGCTTCCAAGAGGTGTCGAGGAATATCTTTACTCCGCAATGGAGGACTTTGCCCTAGATATCATTATCGATAAAGGCCCGGCTGCCAGAACAATTTCTTTAAAGCTCCCTCGCTTCACTCTTGTTGGTGCTACCACTCGTGCAGGTCTTATTACTGCACCACTTCGCTCGCGTTTTGGTGTGGTCGAGAGAATGGACTATTATCCGCCCGATGAACTTTATGAAATAGTCAAGCGTAGCGCAAGGATACTCGAAATTGAAACCGATGCAGAGGGGGGTTCAGAGATCGCAAAAAGAAGCAGGGGAACGCCAAGAATTGCGAACAGGCTTCTTAGGCGGGTTCGTGATTATGCACAAGTCAAAGGCGATGGCATAATTTCATGTAAATTAGCTTACGAGTTCTTGGATATTCTAATGATAGATCATCTCGGTCTCGACGAGATGGATAGGCGTATTTTGTTGACGATTATTGAAAAATATGAGGGTGGCCCTGTCGGTCTAGGAACTATAGCAGCTGTGCTTGGTGAAGACGAGGGGACTATTGAATCTGTATATGAACCTTACCTTCTTCAACTAGGTTTCATCAATAGAACTCCGCGCGGTAGAAAAGCAACGCGCGGTGCATATAAACATATGAAATGTGTATATCCCATGGACAGCGGAGGGCTTTTTTAATGAAAACATCTAAAACAATTGGTTTTATCGAAGATTACGTAAAAGCACATGCCAATGCCGGTCCGCGAGATATCTATAAATTAGTTTATCAAAGCTTTATGGGGCCCGAGCACCTTCTTCTTGACCTTTTCCATTCTAAAGAGGCACTTTCTGAGGAATTTGAATTGGCTGCGCCTATTTGCGGTCCGGTTTTCGAGGAATTAGTGCCGGGGACAGATATTTTGAGAGTCAATATTCGAGCATTTAAAGCTAAAAAAGGTGATTGCGAAACCCTTTGGAAAACTCTTAAGCTGACGCTATCGTTGTTTCGACCAAAACCTTTCGAGTTTACTGAAACATGGCGCGTTTTAAGCCCGATTTTAGCTCAGAATGCTGGATGGGCTAAAGATATCAAACTACTCGATGACTTGGCGTATCAATCGAATCCACAACCTGCACATCATTCAGAGAAATTCAGGAGGGAAGAAAATCCATCTTATAGAATTGTATCAAAGAAGGCTATCGAGGGAATCGGGGGGCTTTTATGGGAACTTCATGAAAAAGAAATAAAAAAACAACCTTCAGCATCACGCGAGATAATGCCTGATGTTGCAGGTTATAGGCCCGAATATGAAATCGACATAGAACGGGTTGGGATCGAATATCTAGATTATCCGATTGTTGTTTTGGATAAAGAAAACAAAAAACAAAGCACTGTTGCAAAGGTTAGGATGTCTGTCGATCTGCCCTCTTGCTGGCGTGGAACACACATGAGCAGGTTTATCGAGATAATAAATGAATATCGTGGTGAGATCACCTTCATTCAGATCAAACAGATTCTCGAAGAGGTTATTCGCCAGTTTCAAGCCAGGGCAGCACATCTGACGCTCGAATTCCCTTATTTTTTAGAGAAGATCGCACCGATAAGTGGGTTAAAGTCCTTGATGGAATATAAAGCTACTTTTAATGGCGAAATCGTCGAAGGGAAATTCGATTTCAAACTTGGCGTAAAAGTTCCTGTGACTACATTATGCCCTTGTAGCAAGGAAATTTCGGAAAATGGTGCCCACAGTCAGCGAACTCATATAGGTATCGAAGTAATTGGCGAAACCTTTGTTTGGCTCGAGGAACTCATTGAATTAGGCGAAAAATGTGCGAGTTCGCCGGTATATGCAACTCTCAAACGTGAAGACGAGAAATTTGTCACTGAATCGGCTTATGCAAATCCGCGCTTTGTTGAGGATGTAGTTAGGGCGGTGACCAAGGAGTTATCATCGAGAACTGATATTCTGTGGTTTCGTGTTCGGGCTTCAAGCAACGAATCGATTCATAATCATTCCGCTTTTGCACAGATAACACGAGGAAAACAGGGCGCTAGACTGAAATGTCACTCCGAGTAGTTAATCTCTCGACAATACATATAGAAATTATTAAAACGGTTGCAATGAACATAATTATGATCATTGCAAGGTAGTATTTACCTGTTTGATGTAGGTGCGAGATTAAAAGCGCAAGAGCAAACATGATTCCAGTATTTGCTATTGAAACGATGATCTTTTCGGCAGAAAAGGATTGGTTTTTTTTAATGGGTTTTGTTTTCTTTTCAGGCAAAGTTTCGAAATAGCCTATTTTTTTCAATATATCGATTTTATTCAAATAAAAAAACGACATTATTAAAAATACAAAACCGATTATTGTTGTAAAAATCAAGCTTAAAAGAGATAGATTATCACCGAACATTTCCGAGAGGATAATTATAACTCCACCTAATAAACCACCGCTACACGAAAAACAGAAATAAAACAAATATTGTATTAACTTCTTTTTTCTGATTGTTCCTCCTCCGCTTTTAGGCTAATCTCGAGTGATGTTAAAAATAATAAAGCAAGACTATTATTGTAGCTTCCATCCCGATATTGGCGATATATTTCATCGAGGTTCACCCAGTCCACAATATGGCGCTTTTTTAAATCGGCTAAGTTTTCTTGAATGGTTTCTCGGTAGTCCTTCCGATTGTTTATTGCGGATTGAAAATCTACATAGTTCACCCTCCTGAAAACATTTATAGATTCCCAGAAGGATTTAAAGAGGTCGTCTTTGTTGAAAACATTCGATATTATCTCGCGGGATTTATTGAGTGCGCGTCTAATAAGGAGTTTTGAATCAGAGGCGTGAAGTCCTGCGCCCAAATAGCCCTCGGTGGGCAACTTGAATATTTTTGGATAGGCGGATAAGGCTATCTTATTAAATAAATATCGTTTAAAGCGCAACTCTCTTGGAAGACTGAGAGTAAACTCGACCCATTTTGGTGTTGTGAAAGGTGTGCGGAATTTAAAATTATTAACCAGGACTACTCGCTTTATATAATTTTTCTGCCTTATAGCGAAATCAATTTGCTCATCGAAAGAAAGAACCGAGCTATCTATAATGGGTGTTTCTGGGAGGCAATCCTCTAATCTGAGTCCCAGCTTCGGCAGATTGGCGAAATGATTGAGATTGTTCCATTTTACGAAGATAGATTTCGCCTCGTCCCAGGTTCGGCTTTTTTGAATTGGAAGATGCGAACCGGCAAGTGGGTCGCCCATAAATCCACTCCAGTAAACGACGTCATTGCCGTATTCATGACATACAATCGAATTGTAGAAGGCATCGATTAACCAGGTCCATGATCCTCCGTTTTTGGCTGTTTGGAGCAACGATTCCGTATCGATTTTAATTTTATTGAGATTTATCGTTTTGTGTTTCAATCCCAGTTTTTTTGCCAATTTGACCGCTATTTCATAATTATATGCTCCGGGTTGGCCATAAGTTACAGTCTGGATTCGGTCTTGTATGCCGCTTTCTAATAGTGAAGCGATAATTAAGCGGGAATCTAAACCGCCACTTAGAGGGATGACGTGGTCTTTGGAGCTTAAATCTTCGAAGCAAGCTCGAAGTGTTTTTACTCCTTCGTCGATCATAATGGACTCATCCTCGATGCTGTTGGAATTGGAGAGATTTAAAGCATCAAAATCATAACCGAATAACTGGTTAAGAGGTTTTTCGTCTAGAATTGGGAGGTAGCCGCAGGAAATAAAATATGACAACTCTTTTTCATTATACATTTAGCAGCCTGCTTTTAACATAGATTTCGGCTCGATGAATACAAGTTTAAATAACTTAGCATAATATAAGTTAAAAAAAATTATCTTGGGCGCAAATGAAAATATACTTTTAAAAGAAATATAGGATTTGCTCTGAGAATTATCTGAGGTTTCAAAAAGACTCTAATCTTGCGTTTGGCATGATAATTGATTAAACTTAATCGTGATTGAATCTTATAACCAAGGCGACTATGAGAATTCTATTTTTAATAATTGGAACGATTGTCTTATGCTCGGGGATTTCAGCTCAAACAGTTTATGGGGATATGACTCTTCCTGCCGGTGCATTTTTATGGTTAAATACAAGCGCTCAATATGAGGCACTCGGTGGAGCCGCGACGGTTGTGGGCGACCTTAAAACAGGCGGGAATGCCAACCCGGCTGCGCTTTTTGGCGAACGCACTCTTTGCGCTGGAGTTTCATATAGTTACATGCGCTCTAAGACCTTCAACTCCAATATCTTTTTTGGCAAAACTATGGGTAATTGGGCGGGAACGAGTAGGTTTTTTCTAATGGATTCCGACAAAATCGAGGCTCGTTCGGGGCCGACTTCAGAACCGGATTATACCTTCTCATCCCACCAGCTTTATATGCAATTTGCGGTGGCAAAGCGATTTCCCAATGTAATTGACCTTGGCACGAGTGCAAAATGGATTCACGAGCGAATCGATCAAGAATCCCGAGAGGGTTGGGTCTTCGATTTTGGTGCGGTGTCGAGCTATAAATTCGTTAGCGGTGGTGTTTCGTTACAAAATCTAGGTAACGAGGTTGTTTTCAATATGTTTAGAGAGCGCTATCCATTAACCTATAGAGCTGGGTTGGCCGCAGATATACTTGGCTATGGAACTCTGGTTGCTGATTATATAAAACCCGACCGATTAACTGGTTGGTTTGCTCTAGGTGCTGAATATAACATTACTGATTATGCCGCTCTTCGTGTAGGATTTACGCCCGGACACGATACTCGCAATTTTTCCGCCGGTTTCGGAGTTCGCAAAGCGGGCATCGAACTTGATTATGCCCTTGTTAATTATTCAGAGGGGCTCGGGATCAGCCATCAAGTCACTCTTTCGTATGGAATACCAAGATGAGGATTTCTCGGGTAGGAATCGCTCTTCTGTTTTACCCTCTATTAGTGTTGGCGCAAGCATCGAATGCGGAAATTATTTGGCCGCTTAACTGCTCGCCGCAACTCACAAGCAGTTTCGGCGAGTTTCGCGTCGGACACTTTCACGCCGGACTTGATTTCCGCACACCCGATGGTGAAGGCATGTCAATAATTGCCCCTGCCGATGGCGACATTATCCGTGTTAGGAATAATCCATGGGGATACGGCAAGGTTATATATTATCAACTCGCGAACGGAGATGTGTATATTTTTGCGCATCTCAGCGCTTTTGATGAGAATATAACGCAGCGAATAAACGAGTTCTGTATAAAAAATAGAAGTAATACATCGGAATTGTGGTTCAAGAAAGGCGATTTTCCCTTTAAAGCCGGCGACACACTAGCTTTTTCTGGAAGCACCGGCGCTGGAAGCCCGCATTTACATTTCGAAATCAGAAACGGTTTCGATAAAGCATTTAACCCTGGGCATTTAGGTTATATCACAAAAGACACGCTTTCCCCAAGGATAACCGCTTTGTGGGCTGTTCCGTATGGTAATAATTCCTCGGTTGATGGGCACTATCGACCTGTGCGTTATCCAATTGGAGATAAGCTTGAACTCACTTTTAGCGCAAGTGGATGTATCTATTTTGCAATCGAGGCCTTCGACCTCGAAAGCGAAATCAATCATAACCATTTTGGAATACATGAAATTTCACTTGAGGAAAAAACAGATACTCTATTCCATTTTCTTGCAGACACATTTTCGTATTCTCGCACAAGGCAAATTGGACTAATATATGACTTAGGGCTTCAAGAAGAATTCGAGCTTAAAAGGCCACCTCTTAAGCTGATTCATCCTTTTGGGGCCGATGTTTCTCTTTTAAAAGGCACCTCAGAGGGATTCGGTCTAATCAATATTTCCGATGACACGGTAATATCGAAATTAACACTTGCAGATTTTTGCGGTAATAAAACAGGCTTAAACATCGAGATCAAGCCTTCTCTTCAATATGTATCTACCGAATTATGGGCTTCTGAGGAACATGGTCAACTTATGTTTCACTCTCTTCTTTCCAAGGAAGATACCCTTGGTTTTCGATTTGAGTGTTCGATAGACGATAAACTTTTGCGCGATAGAATTCCCACGGAGGGTATCCCAACGCGACTTAAATCTGAGACTAAATCGGTGAGAATACGAGTTGTTGACTCTCCAAATTGTGTAGCATTATGGAATTCGACCGAAGGAACTAAACCTGAAATCTCATACAAAGTATTTGGTTCAGACAATATTATTCTCCAAGCAGATTTCCATGAACCACCGCCGAGTTTACCGAAAATCGAATTCGCCGAAATGCAAATTTTACCCGAAATGATAAATGATACTTCTTTTACTTTTAGGGTTTTTGATTATCCTTTGGAAGAGGAGGCTTTTTTAACGGTCGGCAGGGAGAAAAATTTATTAAATCCAAGCCTGTTTGTGGTCGAGGATAATCTTGAAACGGTTGTCGGAAATGGGGTGTTAAGATTAAATGTGCCGAAGGGAGGAGTTTTTCACCCATTTATTGCGACGGATAACTTCATCGAGGTCTTTGCTGATTCCGGATTTCAATGCTCTATCGAACCTGCAGGTGTTATGCTCAGATCTAAAGCGTGTATCACGCTTTTAAGCGAAAAGATCGATAATCTGAACGAAAAGACATGTATTATCCAGATTTGGAGGGGCGATACGGTTTTCCTTAGTTCCGAAAGGGATGAAGATAATAATCTATATGCCAAAATTGGGGCATTTGGGACATTTGCTCTTGCCGAGGATACTCTTGCACCATTAATTGAATTCTTACATAAACCAAATGCAAGGTTTAATAATAGACTAATAGCAAAAATCGAGGACGACCTGTCGGGTTTCTCAAATAAGCGCCTTCCACAGAGTTATATTGACGATGTTTGGGTTCCCACTGAATACGATAGCGATAAAAATGAAATTGCTGTCGATATTAAAGGACTAGACCCTGGCAATTATGTATGGAAAGTAATTGCTATCGATGTTGCCGGCAATTCTATTAAGGACGAAATACATTTTAATAAAATATAGGGGGGAAAATGAAATATTTGTTTTTATTCATAATGTTATTGTTGATTTTTATCGCGTGCGAAGCTCCGAAACAATCGCCTCTCGATACTGTAAAGGCAAATTACATGGCAATGCAAAATGAAGATATCGAAGCCTATCTCAAGACGGTTTCCGGGCCTCGAGCCTATGTTGCCGGAACGCTTCTCGTGAAATTCTTCGAGGATTACAATGTCGATTATAACATCGATACTATAGAGTTATTGGGCGAAATTAGCGATGTAGCTCAAGTAAGAACTGTAGTAACTGCCACTGATCGCAAAGGCGCGAACGAATTTCACGATAATCGGATGGTTGCAATACACAAATTGAAGTTCGACGCCGAAGGATGGCGTATTAATCTCTCCGAGGTTGAAAAGCCGGTTTTCCTGGATAAAACCCCAGTAGTTGCAGATTCAGTTCGATAGTTTAACATAAACAGTTATTGAGCGCACTGTATTTATCGTGTTTGCTGGAAGTCTGTGTTCAATGTAGTTGTAAATGTGTTGTATCGAATCGATGTTGCTTTATATCAATACATGAAGAAATTTGTGAGATACCAGCCAATAATCGACTCCCCGAAATAGAAAACGATTAACCCGGCAATCATCAAAAATGGTCCGAATGGAATGAGCCTTTCCTCTCGGGTTTTTTTGGAAATAATCATACCAACGATGCCACCGATGGTTCCTAAAAGCGCTCCTAGAAAAATTGTAAGCAGAACGCCTTGCCATCCAACAAAGGCGCCTATCATCGCTATGAGTTTAACGTCGCCGAAACCGAGAGCCTCTCTCTTAAAGACCGCTTTTCCTCCAACTCGAACAAGAAACAGGATTCCGGCACCGATAAGCCCTGCTAGAAGCGCCCAAAAAAGTCCGGCCCAAGAACCGGTGCGTAAAGGTGCGAGAATTAACCCTACAATAAATCCACCTATCGATAGCTCATTAGGAATTATCCGGTGGTGAAAGTCTATGCCTGCTATCGAAATACCCATCCCCGTGAGGATAATCGCTGTTGGAACTTCCATGCTTAATGTCGAGCCTGTGAGAGGCCATGCAATTGCAAAAAGAATGGCCGTGGCTAATTCTACAATAGGATATTGAATCGATATTCGCTCGCCGCAGTTCCTGCATTTGCCTCCAAGGATTATGTAGCTGAGAACGGGAATATTATCGTAAGCCTTAATCCGTGAATTACACTTTGGGCAGTGTGAAGGGGGAAAGGCTATGCTTTCCTCTCTAGGAAGACGCCAGATCACTACATTAAGGAAGCTTCCGATCGGGAGACCGAAAATAAAAAGTGCAAGTATCGGGAAAAAGTCCATTATTTTCTCCTCATGGATTCAGGTATAACGCCCGGTGCGTCTTCATCGCCAATTAATTCTCCTACTTTGACTCCTGGAAGTTCAAGGTATTTTTTCCAGGCTACTCGTGCTTTCTCATTCTCGCCTATATCTGAATAAACCATAGATAATAGCCTGTGAATATATGGATCTAATGGATTTAATTCCTTTGCTTTTTCCAGATATCGAATAGCATCTTGATGATTGCCTAAGGTGTGCTCCAATTTGCCGATGTTTAGGTATGCAAAATAATAATCGGAATTCAGCGAAAGAGCCTCTAAATAATATGAACGGGCTTCATTATAGTTATTCCTTTTGCTTTCCATATTACCCAAAGTTAAATAAAGATGTGCATTTTTTGGTGCCAACAGAGATGCAGATAACAACGTCGATTCAGCTTGTGCGAACTTCTGTTGATAGATATACGCATTTGCAAGAGATAGATAAGCTGGCAATGTCTTTTTATTTGTAGAGATAGCAGCTTTTGCGTGATAAATAACCGAATCGTGTTCTCCCATTTCGCCGTAGATTTTTGCCATTCCTGTGTGAGCCATTACAGATTTTGGCGATGCCTTAAGATGAGAAGAATAGAACATTAGTTCATTACGCCAATCAAAATTTCTAGCGTAGATCAACCCAGAATAGTAAAATAAAACAGAAATTACAAAAAGAGCATAAATCGAGGAGCGGGGTTTCTTTAATTTGACTCTATCACTTAATTTTGTGACAATGGAGGCGACTATATATGCGAATCCTAAGCTAGGTAAATATAGAAACCTTTCTGAAAGAGGGGCTGCTGAAAGAGAGATTATGTTTACAACTAATGCGAGACCGATAAAGATTGTCGAAAGCCAGAAAGCTAAATCCTTTCTTTTCTTAATGATAAATAGAACAAAGAAAAACACTAATATCAAAATTATTAAGTATGAGACGATAACGGTAAAGTTGAACTGGATTCCATCGCCACATATCGAAAGACATTGTTCCCTTCTATATGCATTAAATTTGAATGGAAAAAACAGCATCGAAAAGTAATTGCAAAGAAATACAGGGGCATAAAAAAGCCTAACAGGGAAATCCAATTGAGTTAAATTAATAGCATTGTAACCCGATATTTTCCCCAGTATAAGCGCTCGAATTGGTAGATATAAAACCGTAATAACTATAAACGGAGAAATTGAAATTAAAGCGTCCTTAAGCTTTGTTTTCTCATTAATTAATATTTCCCATAAAAGGATGACAGGCACGAAGATTATTATAAGCTCTTTCGAGAGTAACCCTAGCGCAAAAGAACAAAGAGAAAGGTATAAAGGTAACACACGATTGTATCTGCGATAATCAAAATAATGGATCAAAGCGAGTAAAAAAAACAACGTCGCTAAAAGATCTGTTCTGCCGCTTATAAATGTAATAGATTCAACATGGTAAGGATGAAGAGCGAAAATAGCTGTTGCAAGCCATGCCGAGCCGAATTTCAAAAGGCGGAAATGCCGTCTCAGTAAATAATAGAAGAGAAAAACACACAAAAGATGGAGTAAGAGGTTGATCACATGGAAGTAAAATGGGCTTATCCCGAAAAACTTATAGTTAAGCCAATACGAAAAAGAAACTATCGGTCTATAGTAACTTGAAGTGTTCCATTTATGAGAGGGAAAGAATTGGCCTTTAAAGAAGATTGTCGGATCATTTTGGAATAGAGTCGGATTCTCTTTGATTAAAAAAATATCATCCCAAACAAAATCACCATAAAGACCGTTCAAGTAAACCAATGCAGTTAGGACAAGAAGTCCTATTAAAGCAAATCTATGAATTAAAATGGCGTGTCGGTCGAGATTAGAATTCTTCATAATGTATAATTAAGCAAAGATTATTGAAATATGCAATAAAAAAAAAGGGTGTCCAATGAACACCCTTTAAAGACGCAAATTTAAGATTTGCTTAGAATGAGCCGCCACCGAGATCGCCATTTGCGCTGATAGTAACGGCGTTGACATCGCCAAGAGAGGCGTCAACAGCTGTGTTTGCACGACCCTGAGCAGCACCATCTGCAACAATATCATAGATGAAGCGTGGTTCGCCACTCGGGACATCGATAACCATGCCACTAGGAACATTGTCTGCAGCAGCATCATTCCAGTCAAATACATCGGTGACTGCAGTAGCATAGGCGCCAGTCTCTTCATAAAGGGTCTGGTTAGCTGTCCAAATCTGCTTAACAACAAGTCTTGCTTCCGAAATTTTGCTCTTTTTAGAAGCAGCCATAAATCTCGGAATCGCCAATGCGGCAAGAATACCGATGATAACGACAACTATCATGAGCTCGATCAGTGTAAAACCTTTTTTCATTTTGCCCTCCTAGGCTTTGGTTTAAAAAATTGGTTGTTTTCAAATTTCCTAAATTAACAGGTGCAGAGTGTATGCCAAAACCCTGGAAAATTGGATAAGTATATGTATATCAATAGGTTATTAATAAATTGATTTAGCGTTTAGGAGACACTTTCGGTGAAAAAAGCCTTGCATTTTGCATTTTGCAAAGCTCATTTAAAGTTTCAAAGATTTCTTAGCGTAATCGCCAAGAAGATATTCGGTTTTTGGGTGAAATAGTGCCCGAAATAAGTCACGCTTGAGTCCTGGGTTATCACATTCTAGCTCATCTAGGAGTTTCTTGATATAATCTCTCTTTGTATTTCCGTCTAAGGAGCATTTTCTTGATAGATCAGGAAAAGAAAAAGCATCTGCATAAGCTCGAATTTGTGTTTCACGCGCAAGGAATAGGGGACGAATAAGATGGAATTTCCCAGAAAAAAGGCTTTGGTTTGGGCGAATTGCCGCAATCTGACGCCCATAGAAGGCATTAATTAGAAAAGTGGCAAGAACGTCATCGCGGTGATGGCCGAGGGCTATCTTGTTTGCACCAAGTTTATCCGCTGTTTCGATAAGGGCTTTTCTACGCAAACGGCTACATATGAAACATGGATTTTGAGGTCTGTCATTTCCAAAGGAGATTTTTGCGATTGTTTTACATTCAACAACATATAATTCCATCCCCCTCATAAGGGAAAATTCTTTTAGGTCGAGAAATTCGTCGTTTTTTTCCGAGAAACCTGAATCGATAAAAACAGGTATAAATTCAACAGTTCGAGCCCACCAAGGAGATTTTTCCCTGAAAATATCAAGTAGGACCAATGAATCCTTACCGCCACTGACCGCTATAAGAACTCGGTCACCGTCTTCGAAAAGATGAAACATGCCCACAGCCTTTTTCACCGAACGCAGAAGGACGCTTTTTCTTTTATTAGCTGAAAGGTTTCTAAAACCACTGTTCAAAGGTTGACTACTCCTTTGCTGTAACGGGGAACGATAGTATGAGATCCGATCTGAGTGCAAAATGCAACATCCTCAATAAGACCGAGATTTTGAGAAAGATAGGTAGGATGTTCCGCTGAGGCAAGGGTTTCATCTGGTGCAGAAACATACCTCCCGAATAGCCATCGCGCACAAACCGCCGAATCTGATTGAAGAACAGGTTTTTTCCCAATTCTGATTAATTCGTCAATAATCATCCCGGCACAAATAGTGTCTTCGAGCGAAAAACGCCCGAGTTTGCCCGAACATACCAATAATAATTTCTCGGCATGTCTTACTTCATTTATTAAGCTGGGCATATTTATAAAACCCCCAATAAACACCTCGTAGGCATCGGAGCAGGCCAGGAGTGTTTTGCTACCATTGGTCGAGGCGAAAATCAGTGTTCTTCCCATGACCATTTCTGCTGTGTATTCGAGAGGGGAGTTTCCAAGGTCGAAACC
>JAGLDC010000094.1 GCA_023145965.1 bacterium
AGACCATCACGCTCGCCACACAGAAGAGAATCTGGGTGATTCTTAGCTTTAAGTTTAAAAGCGCTTTGCGAAGAGCCAGCCACATAAATTGGGCCGGCTCCCACAGAGAGCGCTTGGATTAATGTTGTCGAAGCACGAAGAACATCGATTACAACAAATGTGGCGCCTTCAAAATCTGATCTTTGAATGACGTCTAAATCGCAACGCGTGAATAAAACATCGACACGCATTAGCGGTGCGAGCCACCCTTGTATAACGGAGGTTTCTCGATAATGGCCTTGATAGGATGATTGCGAATTATAATTTGAATCTCTGTGCCGATCTTTGCAAATTCCTTTTTAACGTAGCCCATACCGACTCCCATGTCTAGAGAGGGTGAATGGGTCCCGCTTGTAACAACACCTATTTCATCTGCACCGATGACGATGGGATAGTTGTGTCTTGGGAAGCCTCGTTCAGCGAGTTTAAAACATATCAGTTTACGTCCGATACCCTTTGTTTTAATGTCGATAAGTGCATCGCGTCCAATAAAGTTGCCCTTTTCGAGTTTGATTATCCATCCTAGGTTAGCTTCCCATGGATTAGTCGTTTGGTCGATATCATTGCCATAAAGGGCGTATTTCATTTCAAGTCGAAGGCTATCTCGCGCGCCGAGACCTATAGGCTCAATATTGAATTCTGCGCCCGCCTGGACGAATTTTTTCCAAAGGTCGAGGCAGATGCTAGGTTCAAGATAAAGCTCGAAGCCATCCTCACCTGTGTAACCTGTGCGCGAAAAAAGGACATTGTCATGACCACCGATGTTAGCTCTTCCATTACAATAGAATTGCATTGCCTCGAGGTTGTAGTCTGTTAATTTTTGGAATATCTTTTGCGCATCAGGACCTTGAATAGCGAGAAGACCAATTTTTTCGGAGCGGTTCTCAAAAGTGAAATCAGGATTAGACGGAACATGATTGTTCAACCATTCCCAGTCCTTTTGAAGATTCGAAGCGTTGACTACGAGCATCCAGCTTTCCTCATCTAAGCGATAAATAAGAAGGTCATCGACTATCCCCCCGTTGTCGTAGCACATGGCGCTATATTGGCATTGGCCTATCCCCAAACTTGAGGGATCGTTAGTTGTTGTTTTTGAAATGAAATCAAGCGCACCCTTCCCCTCGAGAAAGAATTCCCCCATGTGGGAAAGATCGAAAAGCCCAGCACTTGCACGGACTCTAAGGTGCTCGGGAACGATCCCTTTGTAAAACATAGGCATTTTATAACCAGCAAAATCTACAATCTTGGCTCCAGCCTCGATGTGCTTTTGATAAAAGGGTGTTCTAACTATTGTCATATTTCCTCCAATGAAGTTTGTAATTATCAACTAATCATAATAACAAAGATTTATATTTGGTGCAATAGCATAATCTTAATTCTCACAAAGACCCGATGGGGCGCAACATGCCCAAAGGCTGGCGAAAAATGGGTTTTAGAAGTGCTGGAGTTACTTCGGCCTTTGGCTGATTAATTTTTTATGGACATTTATTTCCATGAAAAATTAATCTTGACGCCTTCGCGCATAATCATGCGAGGAAAAAATCTCAATATATTAGGCTAAGATGATTTAGATTTATATAAAAATAGATAAAGCATTCGTTTGATGGAGTTTTTTATTAATGGACCTTTTTTAGCGGGTTGTAATAGCTTATTAATAAATATAATACCGTAAAGATTAAAATTTCTATAATTTCAGTATTGACTGAAACAATCGAAATGTTTATACTTTTCTTGAAATAAAAATTCTCGATACACGGTGAAATAATGGAAAAGGAAAAGAAGTTCAAAAACAAAATCGAATATGTCGAGAACCTCGGAATTTTCTTCGAGAACCTCGGCCTTCCCCGAATGTCCGGGAAAATCTTCGCGTGGCTTCTGGTCTGCGACCCGCCATATCAAACAGCCGCTCAAATTGCAGAGGCGCTTCAGGCGAGCAGAGGCTCTCTGAGCACCAACCTAAGAATGCTTACGCAATTTAGTATGATCGAAAAAATCGCTAAACACGGCGAAAGATCGACCTATTATATCTCGCGTCCGGATTCGCTTATCAAGACGATGGTGACGAAAATCAAGTTCATTTCCGATCTAAAAAATCTATTTTGGGAGGGGATCGAACTTATGGCGGACGAACCTCCCGAATCGACCGAAAGGCTCGAGGGCGTCTATAAAGCGTATGATTTTATGGAAGCCGAGCTGGCGGGAGTAATCGAGCGTTATCAGACGAAAATTGCAAATGAAAAATAATTTTGAAGGAGAGCAAAATGAAAAGTCATCGCCAAATATATATTGCAGTGTTCATTATTCTCTGTTCGGTTTGCGTTTTTGCGGTAGAACACGATGTCGAGGATATAATCGCAAAGCAGGATGAGTTATATCGAAGCAGTAGCTCTTACTCGGTTATGGAGATGCAGATCGTCACGCCGCATTGGGAGAGGACGCTCGAGCTCGAAGCCTGGAGCGAGGGCATGGACAAGACGTTCATCGTTATTAATTCGCCGAAAAAGGAAAAGGGAACCGCGACTCTTCGAATAGACAACGAGATGTGGAATTATCTTCCTAAAACCGACAAGATAATGAAAATCCCGCCGTCTATGATGATGAGTTCGTGGATGGGCTCCGATTTCACCAACGACGACCTCGTCAAGGAAACGACGCTCGAGAAGGATTACGACTATAAAATTATCGAACCCGGAGATGCAGTCGAGGGCGAGGTTTATGTCGAGCTAATTCCGAAAGAAGACGCGCCGTCGGTTTGGGGCAAGATCATTTTCGCGGTTCGCGAGGGGGATTATTTGCCGTTGTGGGAGAAATTTTATGACGAAAAAGGCAACTTAAAACGCGTCATGAATTTCAAAGATATTAGAAATATCGGTGGAAGGGAGATACCGACGGTTATGGAACTCCTACCTCAAGACGAAGAAAAGCAGAGCACTATCATAAAATATATCGATGTGCAATTCGGCATCGAGTTCGGCGACGAGGTCTTCTCGCTCAGAAATCTCCAGAAAAAAAGGTAGATATGATCACCCGTCTCGCTTTCAGGAATATCTTCAGGCAAAGGCGAAG
>JAGLDC010000095.1 GCA_023145965.1 bacterium
TTAATAAAATGGACCGTATTGGCGCAGATTTCGAAGGTGCATTAGAAGCTATAACAGAGAAGATAGGGGCAAGGCCGGTATGTGTTAATTTCCCCGTAGGTGAGGCTGAAACCTTTACTGGTATTATCGATGTATTAAAAGGGGTATATATAGAATTCGACCAGAGTAGCTTTGGCCAAGTTTTTATCGAAACAGAAATACCTAGTGAATGCGAAGAGGAATTTATCAATAGACGAAACGAACTTATAGATGTTGTTAGCGAATACGACGAGGCAGTCCTCGATGCCTATCTCGAGGACAAAGAAATAACTGCCGATATGCTGAAAAAAGCTATTAGGCGTGGAGTGCTGGAAAATCGTATCCTTCCAGTTCTTTCGGGAAGTTCTTTACACAATATCGGTGTTCAGCCTCTTATGGATGCCATAGTCGATTATCTTCCAGCGCCTAGCGATATACCTCCTATAAAAGGCATTAACCCAATTAAAGACAGGCCCACGACTCGTGCTCTCGAACTCGATGCTCCTACAAGTGCCCTTGCTTTCAAAATCGCGACAGATAAATACGTCGATAAACTTATCTTCCTACGCGTTTATAGCGGCCGTATAGATAAAAAAAACGGTCTTCTCGATCCACGCAGCGGGAAAAGAGAACGAATAAGCCGCATATTTCAGATGCATTCAGATAGGCGCGAGCAAATGGATGAAGCATTTGCAGGTGATGTTGTAGCCGTAGCTGGTCTTAGAGATGTTAAAACCGGCGATACGCTTTGCGATCCTAAAAATCCAATAGTTTTCGAACCAATGGTTTTTCCCGAGCCAGTTATTTTCGTCGCGATTGAACCTAAATCCACTGCCGATTCCAAAAAATTAACTGAATCGCTCGCCCGTCTCGAAGATGAAGACCCAACATTCAAAGTCAGGGAGGATAAAGAAACCGGACAGACTATCATCTCAGGAATGGGAGAACTTCATCTTGAGATACTTGTAGATAGGCTAATTCGTGAGTTTAATGTTGCTGCAAATGTGGGTAATCCACAGGTTTCATATAGGGAAACGATAACAAAAAATAAAATCATGGAATACACTGTCGATAGAGCTTTGGGTGAGTCAATTCAATTTGCTTCAGTGAAAATAGAATGCTATCCAAGGGATTCTGGGAAGGGTTTCGAATTTATCGATAAGTTCGACGATTGCGATTTTCCATTGGAATTCAGACGCGCTATAGAAACCGGCTTGAAGGATACACTCGAATCAGGACCTATTGCGGGGTATCCTCTTCTCGATGTTGGTGCCAAGCTTGTTTCCGCTAAATGGAGTGATGATAGTTCAACTGCTATGGCGTTTAGAGTGGCTTCAGCAAGCGCATTTTCACGTGCGCTTAACCAGGCAAGTCCAATACTCCTCGAACCAGTGATGGCGGTTGAGGTTGTTGTTCCCGAAGGCAATGTAGGCGAAATACTCAATGATCTAGCTGTTAGAAATGCTCATATTGCAGATGTGGGCGACAGAAAAAGCGATAAAATAGTGTCTGCTGAAGTTCCACTTGCAGAGATGTTTGGATATTCCACATCCCTTCGTAACTTAAGTCAGGGGAGAGCAACATACACTATGCAATTCGCGAAGTATAGAAGGCTTCCGGGCAACCGCGAAAAGGCTATGCTGGATAGAATTCGAGGTTATTAGCTTATTGCTAGCGTTGTCGGGATGAGTTTATTTGTTCGAATGCTATAGACTTCCACTAAACTTACTAATTTTATTAGCATAACAATGGATTAGAGCTTAATTTACCTGAGGAATACGAAGGGGTAAATTAACTCGAAGAACTTTTTTATTTTGCTGCTATAGCGGATATATAAATGTAAGACGAACCTCGCGAGAGAAGGTCGATTCACTTTCGTTATTAATCAAACAATCTGTGGCTAGAAATTCTATCTCGAAATCAGGCCTGACAGACCATTTAAATGCCGCATTTAGATATCCTTTACCTTCTCCATAGACGCTGTCCGCTTCGATGTCATTAAGGCCGATATCATATTCGACTGATAGCGCGAACATCTCGCCTAAATTCTTGTCAAAACCAAAATATGCAGAGAATCCATGTTGGTCTTCTGTTTCGAGAGAGTAGTTTATTCCCCCGTGAAGGCCAAAATTTCCGCCGAAGGTCGCCCAATTTTTGCTTGCAACCAAAAAGAAACCGGGTGATTTGATGGCGTAGCGGGAGAGGTCTTTATCCCATTTACCCAATCCCTGATCTTCATATCCCAAGACAATTGCCGGCATTTTCATGGTCTCATTAAAAGGCCTGATTTTTGCATTAAAATTAGGCCTTGGATATGCATTGGCTTTGCCTCGACCCAAAACATTATATGCGCCGTAATTTACTCCCACCTGAAGTCGCCCCCAAAGTCCTATTGAAAAACCGCCTATAAAACTCCCGCTCTCGCCGAGATGTATTTCTCCCATCCACGCTCGGTCCGGCAATATCCCTGCATTTGGCCTTAAGACAATGCGCCTGGGTTGATAGTATTGAGGATTGGTTCCTTGAGCAAAAATTGGAACGCAAATAAGCAATAGAAACGTGATTCTCTTTAACATATTATTCCTTATTATAATTTAATTACAAATTTACTCAAAATAAACCTTTTTAGCAAGTTGGAATTGTAGCCATTAATCAAGATTAAAATAGAATTGTTAAAAAAAACATTCGTAACATATTGAATATAAATTAGATAGTATATAATATTTAAACTATATTATTAAATAAATACCATACTACTCAATTAATAATTATATTATACGATAGTAATTAGAATCCGATAAGAAAAAACAAGCTATTTCTAATTATACTTGCTACGAGACCAATATAATAATATATTTTTGGAAATGAATAAAATAAGCAGAATATTAGCACTTGTAGTCTTCGCGGTTGTCTCCTCGGTATATATTGTTACCATGGAACCTACTGTAGGATTTATCGACTCAGGCGAATTATCGCTAGCTTGCGCAGAGCCAGGTATAGCCCATCCAACCGGATATCCTCTCTATTGTTTATTCGGTAGATTGTTAAAAATGATAACGGGTTTAGAGGCAATTTTATCATCGAACCTATTTTCCGCGCTTGCAGGTGGTTTTACTTCCGCGATGATATTCTTGATAGCATCTCTAATTCTGTCATCTAGGGGAAAGGGAACAGCTAAAAAATCGGAAGTTATTATTTCTGCGGCGTGCGCTTTATTTTTTGCATTTACAAGAACTTTCTGGGGCACTTCAACCGTCACAGAGGTTTATGCCTTCGAGATGGCACTCGATATGTGTGCACTATTTTTCCTTCTTCTATGGACTAAAGGCGGAGGTTCAAAATTTTTCATCCTAGGTGCATATTTATTTGGGCTTTCATTTGGCGTCCATATGCTTACAATTTTATTCGCGCCGGCAGTTTTATTTTTGATTATTATCGAGCGGAAAAAGCTAGATTATAGGGTATTCTTCACTTCTATTGCTTTCTTCATAATTGGATTGACAATCTATATCTATTTACCTCTCCGGTCAACTTGTGATCCTTCAGCTAATTTTGGCGATCCATCGACATTCGAGCGATTCTTCCGTCATGTTAGCGCATGGCAATATCGAGTTTGGATGTTCAACAGGCCTATAGCGGAATTATTCGTAAGCCTTAAACTCTTCGGGCGACAGCTTATAGCAGATACAACCATCTTCTCTATTCCATTCGTAATCATTGGCCTAATTTTTCTTTTTCGAAAGAATCGCACTATTTTCTTTTTCCTGACAGCAACTTTTCTCTTTGATGTAATATACGCTCTTAATTATACTATTCCCGATATCGAAGCATATTATCTTCCTGCGATTTTTGTATGGATTCTTCTTGTTGG
>JAGLDC010000096.1 GCA_023145965.1 bacterium
ATCCCAAGAATGACGAGACGGCTTGTTAAAAAAAACCCGCTCGGGTAAAGGGATGTGCCGGCTCGGCGTGGCTTCGAAAGAAGCCCCCGACGCCGCCCCGGAATCACGGATAAGCTTCTAGCGCTTTATGTTTTGGATAAATAAATTTCGGAAAACTCGCAAATTAGATGCAGTGCTAATTCATGTCCCTCTTGAATACGAGGTGTATTCGGACCGTCGATTAAAAGACAGAAATCAGCTAAACGCGAGAGTTTGGACTCGAATGGGCCTGTAAGACCGATTATTTGGCATCCCAAGGCTTTGGCTGACTGAGCAGCGCGAACTATATTCGAGGAATTACCGCTTGTTGATATACATACGAGAATATCGCCGGAAACAGCGAGAGCTTCGACCTGCCTAGAAAAAACCTCCTCCCAACCAAAATCGTTAGCAAGAGCGGTTATCGCGCTGGTGTCGGTTGTTAGAGCAATTGCAGGTATTGGCCTGCGGTTCACACCGAGACCAAGCTGTCCAACAAACTCAGCCGAGGCGTGCTGAGCGTCCGCAGCGCTTCCACCGTTTCCAACAAACATAATTTTGTTTCCGCTTTCAATCGCCGAAACAATCACCCCGACTGCATTAAACAATGAATCTATCTGAGATTCGAGCGAGGCTATAGCTTTTTTTGAATCCTGTATCGATAGCAGTATTCTCTCTCTAATATCTTCCATCAAAACTCCGCAGAAATATTGAAGGAATGCCTCGGGGGTAAACCCTCGCGCTCCAATCGTAGTGAATAACCCACTCCGAATTTACAAAAATCAGCATCGAATTTGTATCCGGCACCGAATGTCGGAAGAAGGTCGTCGAGACCGGCAGCGAGGGTTATATCCTCGACTGGATTACCGAATACTCCACCACGAAATTTAAATTCTTCAAATTTATAATACTCTGTCTCGGCGGTTATTCCTATTGGAACAACTTTTAAACGGTATAAAATCCCGCCTCTCAGATTCGAAGGAATGGATTCATCGGAATTGGAGGCGTTTTCTGTGCCATATACCTTCGCTGAATTCCATTGGTATTTCATCCCAATATTTTGGTAAGCTACTCCAATGGCAAGTTGGTCGTTTAAAAGCTCCCCATGAATACCGAGGTCGAAACCAGCAACATAGGCCGTTATCTCATTGAGTCGCGCCTGAAGATATTTGGCATTAACTCCAACCGATAGGTCGGAAGTAACAACCTTTGAGAATGTAAGGAAAATAGCATCCTCACCGTAATTGAGTTGGTCGGTGTAGTTTCCGCTAATATCCCTTCCAGAAATTTCACCCGCGTCGGCGTGGACCCAAGTAAGCGCAACTGCTGCGTCATTTTTTATGTTCCACCCGGCCGACAGATTATAAAGCGATCTATCGAGAGCAAGCATCGAATATCCCGAACTTACACCGAGACCCTTCATTTTTTGTATCGATGCAGGATTAAACCACCCGGAACCTACACCACCGAGAGCCGTTCCGCACCCGCCGAGAGCGACATTTTCCCAGCCGATAGGCATGGTCAAAAAAGCAGCGGCTTCGCCATCGGCGAAAACCGGCGTAATCAATGCAAGTATAATTAATACTCGAACTAAATATCTCATTTAAACCCCATTATATTTTTTGATTCATATTTACTTGATTATCATCAACTTGCCCCAACGGTCACCGCTGTCGGTTTCTACTCTGAAGAAATAAAGGCCGTTGTCGGGTTCGATACCATTTTCTAACTTGCCGTTCCACTGGATGCGGTTTTTACCGTTCTGGGGCACAGCATCCCAAAGGATAGTGGCAACCTTGTTTATATCGTAATCGAATAATTCTATTTTAGCCAAACCGCCGCCTTCGGAATCGAAAACAAAAAAGCAGCTTTCGTGGTAGCGCGGCGAATATGGATTCGGGAAGGCATAAACATAATCCGAACTACCGTCGGCGGCGTTGGGATCTTGAGTGGAGGCTTCCTCGGCTGAGGGGAAATTCGCGACTATCTCCCAGGTCTCACCGCCATCGGAGGTGCGAGCGATCCCCTCGGAATAGGTGCCGACATAGAGTACTCCCCCACAGTCTGTCGCCGAAACAACCTCCTCTTTGAGGATATCGATATCGATATAACCTCCCGAATTGACATCGAGACCTGAGACGGTAAGCGTCTCGACCGTATCGTAATCGGGGGCAAAAGCGCGCGAAAGCCCATGACGGCATGCCATCCATAGTGTGTCGCCGGTGAATCCCATATTCCACGATACAAATCCCTCACCGGTCTGTTCCCATGTGGAACCACCGTTAAATGAATAGGAAATTGCATCATAATCGCTACCGGCGCTGTTCGAGGATGTATATCGAGAGCAAGCAAAAATGCCGGTTTCCGTGCTATATTGAAAATCAAGAGATATTATCCAATTGCCGGAAAGTGCGCCGATATCCATCGAGTCACGCCTCCAGGAAATATAGTAATTGGACACCGAATCTACTTCGAATGTTGTGCTATCGACCCATGTCGTATCAAAAATAGGAATGGAATCTGGAATCCAATGACCTGTAGTATCCACCTTATCCCATGCGAATGTTCCTTCGCGGCCAAAATAAAGGCCTCGTGCACTTCCAGCCCAAACCACAGGAGGATTAACAGAAGTATCAGCTGTTACCGAGAAAAAACGATGGCCGAGATCGCTGTAACTGAGGCTGTCGGAACCATCCGGGAAAACACTTTGCCAACTAGCCCCGCGATCGGAAGAAAAAATAAGGCCACCATAAAAGCAAGAAGCATATACGATTGTGTCTTCACCATCGGGGATTATGGCTAGATCGTATGCCAACTTTCCAACTCCGTTGGCTGAAGTAGCCTGCGTGCAATGCTCAAAGGTTTCGCCGCCATCGAAGCTGATGTAAAAACCATCGCCGGCAGGAAGTGAATTATTGGGATCAGTGGGATCCTCGAAATCGTAGCTCGCAGCAGCCCAAACCCAATCTCCGAGAATCGATAGGGCCGCAAAACCTATATCCGGCAGTTTGCTTTCCCACGTTTCGCCGCCATCGCGCGAGACGGCAAGGCCTCTACCTGTAGAGACCCAAATATCTCCGCTATAGGCATTGAACTCGATATCTCCGATGGCGTTAGACGAAGGCGAATCGTCACTCGCCGATAGGATAATGCCCGGAGTTATACTACCCGGGATAGAAAGGGGCATTGCATTCAAAATGCCTACGGCAATGGTGATAATTACTGCTGTTATTAAACGAAGATTCATATTTACCCTTTTACTATAGCGAGTGTCTCATCAACGACACGCTTAAGTTCACTTTTCGATTTGGCCTCAGCGTTAAGCCGGACCAAAGGTTCTGTATTCGACGGTCTGAGGTTCACCCACCAATCCTTTGCCGAGATAGTTATTCCATCGAACTCATCGATATTTAATCCCTCACTAGCAAAATACTCTTTTACATTAGCTATAACCTTTTCTCTGTTGTTCACTTTGGAATTTATCTCGCCGGAACGAACATATCGGTCAAACTCCGCGATCAAATCTGATATTGGTTTATCCGCCTGAGAAAGGACTTCGAGACACACAAGAAATGCTATCAATCCACTATCTGCGAACCAGTTATCACGGAAATAGAAGTGTCCGGAATGCTCACCGCCGAAAACGGCGTTTTCCTTCTTCATTATCGGCTTAATTATTGAATGACCAACCTTTGTTCTTATTGCTTTTCCGCCCATTTGTTCGATAAGCTCAGGCACAGCACGACTACAAATGAGATTATAAACAATGCTTTCGCCAGGAAACTTTTTAAGCAAGCTTTTCGCAACCAAGGCTGTAACCATATCCCCGCCTAAAAGGTTGCCTTTTTCATCTATCAAAAACATGCGATCGGCATCGCCATCGAAGGCAGCACCAATTTGAATCTTTGGGTCTCCGGCAACCCTCGCACGAAGCTCGATGGTATTCTCAGGCTCTATTGGACTAGCGAGATGATTTGGGAAATTACCGTCTAGATCAAAAAACATCCGATCGACTGAAATAGGAAGCCTTTCGAAAACTGGCGGTAAGGTTTTGCCAGCCATACCGTTACCAGCATCTATTGCAACATGAAAGGGCTTTATTTTTGAGACATCGATGAAAGAAAGGCAATGGTTAGCATATTCATCATCGATATTGCGCGAGATAATTTTGCCCTTCGACTCCCCGCAAAGCAAGACACCTTTTTCGACAAACCTCTTTATTTGTGGAAGACCATCGGTTCCAGAAAGTGGCACTGCATCCTTTTTGCATATCTTAAAACCATTATATTCCGGTGGATTATGGCTTGCTGTTATCATTATACCCGCATCGATTCTATACTTGCCTACCGCAAAATAAAGTCCATCCGTGGAAACCATCCCAATATCTATAACATCGGCACCGCAGGAGGTTATCCCCTCACAAATAGCCGAAAACAAGCTCGAACTGGAAACGCGCATATCTCTTCCAACAACCACTTCACGGCATTGGAGATATTCAACTAAACCAGCTCCTATAAGTTTAGCTATTTCCTCGTCTAGAGAAGTAGGGTAGATTCCTCGTATATCATAAGCTTTAAAAATAGATGAATCAAACTTCATAATATTATCCCAACTTATTTCATATTAGCAAAAATATATTATATATGTCAACCATTACGCGGTTCATTAGCCCAACCAAGTTTATTCCTAAGGACCTCGTAAAAGGTTCGATCATGGTAATGCACAAAATGTGCCGAAAAAGGTGCTTTTCGGACGGCAATAGTCCCGGAAGAGGGTATATCTTTTGAGATTTGCCCATCGAGGGTCAGCCTTGGCGATTCCTTGCCATCGGTGAAATACTTTATTTCGATTGTCTCTGAGGCATCCACGACGAGAGGTCTAATGGAAAGTGTATATGGCGATAAAGCTGTTACCTGAAAAGCTTCCATTTTCGGTGAAATAATACCTCCACCTGCAGCCATGCTATAGGCTGTGCTTCCAGTGGGCGAAGACACGATCATGCCGTCGGCGGAAAATGATGCCACAAATTCGCCTGAAACAAATACTTTATGGCAAATAATTCGAGGGCTTTTCCCTCGATCAATGACCATTTCGTTAAGCGCGGTTTTAAACTCAGTTTCGCCAGGTGGGCAAATCTCGAGCATCATTCGTGAGTCGATAGAAAATCTTCCTTTAATAATTTCAGGAACAACCGATGAAATTTCTGTTGGGTCGAGTTCATTTAAAAAGCCCAGTCTTCCTAGATTGATACCCAATATTGGTATTTCTTTTTCAGCAATGATTCGAGCAGTGGAGAGCATTGTGCCATCGCCACCGAGCGAGATAGCCATATCGATATCCTCGGGCAGATTATCGTTTGCTACCCCTTCTTTGCAGGCAAATCGTGCTGCGTTTTCTCCGAAAATAATCTCGACACCGCATTTTTTAAGAACTAGCTCGAGCTCTGGAATAAGTGCGGAAACCCTTTCTTTATGAGGATTAGTGAATACAAGTATCTTCTTTACCATAATTGCCAGCCTTCTTAGCAATTGATTATAAACCTATGAATATAATGTCAGATATAATTTTTGTCCATTATTTTGCTATTATTTTAGAGATTTTTATTTTAAAAAAAATTGTCTGATTATTCTTGATTGTGATATAAATCAGTTTTCGATTTAATCCAGCATTTTAGGGCAATCACCGAGTTTACCAACATAAGAATCGATCCTCTTACTGAATATATGGCAAACGTTGAACAAAATATTATATGTGTTAACCAAAATAACTCTAAACACTTTACCGTAACCATAAATTTACACTCATTACTATTCGCGTGGGAAAGGACATATGGCGGGAGCCTATCTGAAAGAGCTAACGTATCAATAAGAACAAGCGACAATTCTTATGTAGTTGCTGGCAATACATATTCTTTCACATATCCATCAGCCTGGCTTTCACCAAGATATTCAGATGCATATTTGCTTAAAATGACGAATACGGTTCTGTTTTATGGTCGAGATTTTATGGCGGCAAAAAATCGGAAGAAGGCGAACGGGCGAGGAGACCTTGCCCCTACCTTTTTTCTCGTTTTGATTGGAAAGTAAAACTCCTTGACCTACAAGAATTATAGCCTATCTTTACCGCATGGAAAAAATTGGAGAAAACACAATTAAAAGGCTCTCAAAGATTGGTGACAGGAAATATCATTCGCGTTACGGTGAGTTTTTAGTCGAAGGTCTTCGCTCGGTTGAGGAAGCCTTCAAGGCCAAAGTCGAAATTAAGGATTTAATTATCCGGCATGGAGAAGAGCGTGTTGCCAGAATAGCAGAACTAATATCGGCTGCCTCAGATAAAGGTCTCTCGATATGGAGCGTAACCTCGAGCGAGATGAGTAAAATATGCCGGACTGTCAATAGTCAGGGTATAGCCGCCGGTGTCAAGCTGTCCTCCAAAACTACCGGCGACCTTTTTGGAGAAATCTTGCAGTATAAAACTGGCGTGGTGGTTTTCCTCGACAGTGTTCAAGATCCCGGAAATGTCGGAGCTTTAATAAGATCGGCCGAGGCGTTTGGCGTTGGAGGCATTATACTCGGACGAGGTTCAGCCGGGCTTTATAATCCTAAAACGATTAGAAGCACGATGGGCGCAATTTTCCGGGTTCCGGTGGTCGAAATGGGCGACCGAAAACCGGAAGAGATAATAGAGCGCTTCAAAAAAGCTGGATTCCGAATATTAGTAGCTAATATTTCAGAAAAAGCCACATCTTTAAACAAAACCAATAAATTTCAAAAAAATCTATTGGTAATTGGATCTGAAGCTAGAGGTGTCTCCAAGAGCATCCTTTCAATAGCTGATACCGAAATATATATCTCTATGTCTGGTCCCACCGAATCACTAAATGCTTCGATTGCAGGCAGTATATTTATGTATGAATTATTAAAACAATAATTTTAAACTTTTCTATTGAAATTATTTCCGCCTGCTTAATATTTTTAATGATTACAACTTTATTGTCTAGCATCTGGAGTTTATTTATCCCTTTCTTTTTGAAATTTTTTTATTATCTTACTTGTATTATTATTGTAGAGAATGTGTTTTACAAACTAATAAGAATTTTTGTTTATTAGCAAAATTGTTATCTTTTCAAATGGAATCTAAAAATTAACACTGGAGGGAAAATGTCTAAATCCCTATTCTTTAGTCTAATCGTCCTTTTTGCGGTTTCAGCAGTATTTGCGGTACCGTTAACGACGAACTATCAAGCTAAAGTCACCGACACAACAGGGGCTCCGATATCTGGGACTCGCGATATAACATTTCGCATCTATGAATCAGATATTGGGGGAACGGAAGTATGGTCCGAAATGCACGCAGGAGTCGATCTTGTGGATGGTTTCTTTGCTGTTAGACTTGGCGAAACCAATCCCCTAGACATGGCTTACAGCGATGATTACTACCTCGAAATACAGGTAGATGGAGATATTCTCACTCCGAGAGAACCATTCTCCTCGGTTCTTTATGCCATTTGGGCGCAAAGCACTGACCAGATCGGTGGCATCGATATGACCGAATGGGCTTTATTCGCAGATTCGCTTCGCGCTTATTACGAAGCTCGAGGCTATGATTATCCATTCGATACTCTACTCGCTTGGATGGAGATTCAAGATTCAATGAGAACTATTCTTTGGGGCGGTTGCCCAACCGAAGAATTTCTTTATGAATGGATGCTAGTTTTTAATGAGTTCTGTGACCGCGGTATGGGTTATGACGAAGTCGTCAATTATCTTGATTACTTTGATGCTGCGGCAACGCTTTTCGATAGCCTTGGAACAGAATTTGACTTTTCGCTCGACGATATCTACAACACGGTTATGCTTTGGAGCGTTTTTTACGAGGCATTAGATACTTTTTTCACGCGCACGGGGTGGGACGCAGATTCAATTTTTATTTATCTGGATGGCGCACTCGATACCTATGACACTCTCACTGCCTGGTGGACTTCAAGTGGATGGACTGTGGACACACTATTCATGTATCTTGAAATGTTCGACAGTTTGAGTTCATTCGATGTCGATTCGATAATAAATAATTATCTCGCAACATTCGACTACGACTCGTTTATCGGCTACTGGATCGACGATCTGGGCTATGGCGAGCTGTTCGATTCGCT
>JAGLDC010000097.1 GCA_023145965.1 bacterium
GGATAGTCAATTTGTTATGTTATATGTCGATCTTTCCTTTGCCGCTGAACAATTCCTATCCGACTCGATCAAATTGACTACCACTCAGGACTCTATATTCGAATCACATATGGTTTCTCGCGACCAGTTTTTTGAATACAAAGCCGAATTAGATAATTCCCCAGAGCGGTGGAGCGGTATCTGGAAAATGATTGCTCAAGAGCTTACACTACGAGAGTCTTTACTACAGACCGAAGAAAAGACTACAGAAAAAACTAAACCAAAAAGAAATAAAAAGAAATGAGCTAGAGCATAAATGCATCCTCGATATGCTTTAACTCGAATCCACCTTCTTTTTTCTTGAGTGCAATCACATCGAACCTGAAAAAGCAATCCCGAATAGTGTGTCGCTGTATCCATATTTCGGACATTTTGCCAATCTGTCTCTGCTTTGCCTTATTGACCCACTCTAACGGATCGCCGAATTTATTCGAATAGGCGGTTTTGACTTCCACAAACACAATGATATTATCCTGTTTCACTATAATATCTAACTCACCCTCACCCACTCGCCAATTCCTCTCGATAATTTCATAATCCTTGCTTTTAAGATAAGCTACAGCTATATCCTCACCAACCATTCCTTTATAAAACGTGCTTTTTTCTTCTTTCATAAAACTCCAGTTAAATGAATATTAAATTTAGGCGAATAAATATTCATCTTGCATGCTATATCAAAGCTATAATAATCGCGCTCTCATTTAGGATATCGGTGCTTCTGAAAAATTTGTTTTCAAAGGCGCATTGCTTTTTACTGATAAATATAAATATTCGCTTTTTTCTAAAATAGTAAATTGTATCCAATTAATCAAGGATATACAATTGCATGTTATGCTTATATTTGAAATAAATGTATTGATTTTTCTTTTTTTATTCTGCATCATCTGTTAACTCAAGGAGGTTATATGAAAAAGTTACTTTATGGGATTTTTATCCTAATGGCGGCCCTGTTGGTCGTCGGTTGCTGTAAATCTGTCGATAAGGCGAAAGATATCGCTAAAACCGCGAAAAATGCCACTCAAGTTGCAACTCGCTTAACTAAGGACATTGGAGAACTTCAAAGCGAAGATGGTCATTTTGACCTAACTCAAGCCAGATTGCAAAAATTCTTCAAGAACTATCCAATCTTCGTTAGTGTCATCGAAAGTAAGTCAGAAAAAGTCGATAATATGGAAGAGGGATACAACAAGGACATGATGAGTATCGAATCCTTCGTTAAACTCGACGAAGACTTTCGGAAAGCTGGAATAGACAATCCCGCAGAATTCTATCTCACAATTGTCGAAGTCTCGGGAGCCTATTCTTATGTTGCTTCTAAGGAATTTATGGAAAACGCACAGGGACAGATGGACGAAGCAATAACCGCTATGAAGGCTCAACTGCAAAATCCAGACCTTCCAGCAGAACAGAAAGCTGCAATCAAGGATGCCATTGCAGAAATGAACTCGACAAACACAGAAGAAGCACAAGGCGACCTTCCGGAAGGTTTAACTCAAGTGGAAATCGACCTTGTAAAAGCTAATTTCGACAAGATAAGCGAGATACTTGGTATGGACCCGGAAGAAGCAGAGGAAGAAGGCGAAGTTTCCTAGCTTTACCGTTAATCGATTTCGAAAAAGAGAGTTTTCGATAACTCTCTTTTTTTTGTTAATGCTTGACCTTTAGTGTTTGTAGATTTATATTTAATCGAAATATTTATTTTTAGTCAAATCTTATATTTCATTATTATACAAAGAGATATATAATATTACATAAAGTATTTTATAATGAAAATAGCCCTTATAGGCGCATCCTCAACAGGTAAAAGCACACTCGCTACTAAACTTGCAAGAGAGCTTAAGCTTCCTCTGATACGAGAACAAGCTCGCGTGGTCCTTGCTGAATTGGGCAGAACGCTCCAAGAGATACGCGCTAGAAACGAAGATATACTCCAATTCCAGAATAGGGTTTTAGAATATCAAATCGCAAGTGAACTCGAATGCGCAGACAGTGGCTTCGTCTCAGATAGAAGCGTTTTCGATAACCTTACACTATATCTAAGGCATTGCCCGATAACTCCTGAGGGCATCGAGTTTTATAGAAAAAATGTAATCAGCCATTATAAGAGTTTTCCATACGATTATCTTATATTCCTTCGTCCAGGCGAGTTTCCGGTATCCGACGACGGTGTCCGGACTCCGGACCCCTTCTATCAAGCACAGGTAGATGGGATGATACTTGCAATTCTTAAGCTCTTTTCGGTGCCTTATTATGAGGTTCATGGCGACATCAATCAACGTATCCGCGAGGTTAAAGCCTTGATCTCGACAAATGTTAATACTCAATTTAGTAGTTAAGTTTGTTATTGTTTCTCAAAAATATTCATCCTATATTGATTAGCGAATAAAAACTTAATCGCTAGGAATAGAAATGGCAATGAACAAATCTTATTTATTTGTAGTAGTTATGTGTCTATTGATTTTTTCAGCAATAGCCGGCAAACCAAATTTTTCTTACGGCTATTGGGATATCGATCAAGATGACATGGAATTTGGCTTCGAGTGTTATGGCGAAGTAGGTTACTCCATACCATTGAACCTCAATGACAAACCAGATGAAAAAGACCTTTCTTTGAACTATAACGCGAGAATCCCTTCTTTTTCTATAGGAACCGGGCTTGAGATAACCTCGACCAAGCAGAAAAACCCCGGATTAAAAATGGGGATATCGCTTGAATTTGGGTATTCCTCATGGGAAAACGGAGATAGTATTTCGAATATGGACTTGGATATTTTTTCATTCTCTTTTGCCTTAAAGAATTCAGCCCGTCTGGGAGAACATATATCTGTGATAGATGGTAAACGCACCGGCCTCTTCTACATCCATTCCGATCCAACAACCCTAGTTACATCGACCTTTGCGGATTACACAACAGATAAATCTGCTCGAACTGGTAACCTTCACCTTTTCGATTCTAAGGAGCTTGGTTTTGGTTATAATTTTGGTAAGAGCACAAATATCGAATTCACTCTCATGGGAAGATTCGACACATATTATCCGCGTTACCTTTTCTGGAAAGAATTAGCCCGTGGAAGTGTCTATTCCGCTATCCAAAGCACCTCGACAGCCATAGCAAAACAAACCGATGTGTGGGCACTCTCGCATGTTGGCACTGCGGCGGTTATTGTCATGGAAATGTTTAACCTGAATTTCTATCCTGAGATAATCGGTGTAACTCACCAACATATCTTTACTCCTTCGGCAAATCTAACAATCTGGTTTTAATGGTGGATCAAATGAACATAGTTACTATAGAGATAATGCGCCGCATAGATCGGATAGCCATCGATGAGATGGGTATATCCGGCATAGAATTGATGCACAATGCTGGCGAGGGCGTCGCTCGTGTTACAGCGAGGATTTTCAATGATATGGAGCTCGATGGCACTATCGTTGTTTTCACAGGTCCAGGCAACAACGGCGGTGATGGCTGGGTTGTGGCGCGTCTTTTAAATAGAGAAAAATACAATGTCCGTGTAATAACCACAGTAAATCCTGACCAGCTTAAAGGTGACGCTCGCACAGCCTTTGAAGAAGCCAATGCTGATAATATCGATTTCGAGCTTTTCGATCATTTGAAAATCGATTATGAAAATATCGCTTTCGCAGTCGATGCACTATTGGGCACCGGAGCCAAAGGTGCACCTCGCGGTGAAATTGCCAATATTGTAAGAGCGCTATCTGAATTCAAGATACCAACTGTCGCAGTTGACAATCCAACCGGCACCGATGCCGATACAGGCCAGGTCGAAGGATTGGCGGTGCCTGCTATAGCGACTGTCAGTCTGTGCTTACCCAAAATAGGTCAACTCCTCTCCCCCACTCGTGAGTTCGTTGGTGAGCTATTTGTCGCGGATATTGGTATTCCTGACGAGGCAATCAGTAAAGGGAGAGCCGGTTTAGACTTACGGATGAATACTCCTTCCGAATTCGGCGCAATGCTACCATTTCGCCCCAGCGATGGACACAAGGGCACTTTCGGCAAGGTGTCGATAATCGCAGGAAGCCTCGGAATGACCGGCGCAGCGGCGCTTTCTGCGGAATCCGCCCTTCGCTCTGGAAGCGGTCTTGTCGAACTCGTTGTACCCGAAGGCATTGCTAAAAACATCGACTCCATCGTTCGCGAGGTAGTCACCCGCCCGGTCGCTCATGTTGCGAAGCGGGGATGTTTATCTGTTCGTGCGTTGGGTGAAATACTCACTTGTATTAAAAGCTCGGATGCTATTGCGTTCGGCCCCGGAATTGGCACCCACAGAGAAACGATAGACCTTACATCGAGACTCTTTCAGCGTATAACAATACCCTCGGTAATAGATGCCGACGGCCTCAATTGCATAGCTAAACTAAAAAGCCGCAACATCGATATTCATTTTGGAAGCGAAGTCATCATCACCCCTCACCCTGGAGAACTCAGTCGTTTATTAGATATATCCATCGATGAAGTTTCCAAAGGCAGATTTACCATGATAAGCGATTGGGCACGTAAACTCGGTGTCGACGTCCTTGTTCTTAAAGGTTCGCCGACCGTTATCGCCGAGGGAGAAGGGCCGATATTTATTAACCAAACAGGCAACGATGGTATGGCAACAGGCGGAAGCGGAGATATTCTCACCGGAATCATCGCTGGATTTCTTGCGCAAGGTCTTAAACCTCTTGAATCAGCAAGATTGGGAGTTTTCATTCATGGACTAGCTGGAGATATGGCTGAAGAGACACTCGGCAGACGAGCTATGATAGCAGGAGATATACTCGATTCACTTCCCTCCGCTCTCATGGCCCTGGAAGAAATCTGATAAATTAAATTAAAAAATTTATTGAAAAAGGGCTTTCTTGAAGTTTTTCCAGATACGAATCCATTTAGGCTTAAAGAATCCCTTCTTATATATCCCAAATTGAACCTGAAGCGCGGCTTTCAGTTGTTTTTCCGATATCTTGCCATCGTCCATAAGTATCTCACCCAAGAAACGCTCATCGCCAGAATGTTGTTTATCTAAAGCGGCCAAAACTTCTTTTTCGGTGCAAAAGCTCTCTTTAATAAGGATCTGTCCTAAAAGCATTTTATCTCCAAAAAAATTGCATTAATCTCGAAATATACCTCTTCCTTTAATCTCCGTGTAAAATATATCCCTCCACTAAATTATTTCAAGTAGTCTTTTTACACGTTTATGCTACTTCAGTATATTGAATTAATCTTCATTTATCATGCGAAATTGCAAAGCCTTTCATGTAAATTGGAACGATAGGGCTTTAGAGCTTTCTCAATATACTATTTTAGATATACTAGCCTTTTCGTCACCATCTGTCCGCCGCTGCCCCGTGCGCAAACAAGGTAAACGCCAGAGCCGATATTTATATCGGGTTGCCATATGAATTCGTGGGTCGAAGAGGCCAAGCTGCTTTCCTGATTTATGCCATATGCCACTGGAGAACCGCCCGTTCGGTGTGCGGAGCCGAATAGCACCACCCGGTGCCCGACGATATCAAATATTTCCACAGCAACACCTTCATTTGAATTCCAAAATTCGCGGGAATAACAGCTCACGGATATCCGCACTCCAGAATTAAACGGATTCGGATTGGTGGAAAGGGAGATTTCCAGCGGGCGGATCGAGGTTTCGATTATCCCAGTTACAAGATTGACTATTCTTCCTTCGGAATGATACACCGGTTCAAAATCCGGATCGGTGCAATAAGACACAAGTGCTTGATATGCTGTTGTTTCGGATGTATCTACAGTGGTATAGGGAAATCCTAACATATCCATTGCATATAGAAGCAAGACGTTAGCTCCAATAGAATATATCTCCGAAGGATTCCATAAAACGCCCCCAATATAAAAAGATGCAGGATCTACCTTATTTAGTAGAGAACCATCTGGATCATATGCCAAAGATAATCCGCTAAACTGCGGATAGGCCTCCGGGCTGAATGAAAGAGCCATATAAGTATATTCGATAAGCTGTTTCAATTCCGTGCCGGTGAATTCTATTCTTACCAATTTCCCATTGAGTCTCGTCTCAGGATCATAGCTCATTGGCATAGCACGGAATAGGTCGGCATAGGTGACAGGCCCGCGATAGAGTATCATGCGAAATGAACCGATAAATTCCACAACAATATCGGTTCCGAGAGCCTGACGATAGGCATCTGTGACAAGATTGCCAATAGGAGTATCCTCATATCCGCTATAAGATGGCGCCACTGACCAGTTGCCAATATAAGAATCTGCAACGAAAGCTACCTCTACATAAGGATCATAGCCGAGATTAGCAGTGATAGAATCGCGATATGTATCGAGCAAAGCGCGAGCTGATGAGTCTTCTGGCAAACTCGGGTTTATAGGAATAACGTCCCAATCTACGAAACTCAATCCCTCTCCCTCGATATAATCCATAGTCAGGTGGCCGATGCTTCTCAATAAAGCCCCTGCCATCACAACAGGCGTGCTATCTACCCCATCGATTGCCCATTCCGGTTCGAGAAGAGTTGAATGATCGTGGCCACCAATAACTACATCGATATTTGGCAAAGCCGCAACGAGTAGGTCCTCGGAAATATCGAGATGTTCCAGCGCTATTGCGCAATCGGCATCTTCAGGGACACCTAAGGTTTCCACGGCAGTTATTGCATTGCTCAAGTCCAATGGAGACGTCCACCCTGCGGCATCGGTTTCCTCTGTGGTTACTCCTATCAACGCAATTCTAACGCTATCGCCAGGGGTTTCCAGCGGATATGTAACAATGATATATGGCGATATGCTCGAAGCGATATTTGGAAAACCTGTAGCATCCAGATTTGCGCAAAGTAATGGAACATCGATAGTCCCAAGCATCGAATCTAGCAATTCCGGGCCGTATTCGAATTCGTGATTACCGAGGGCAAAAGCTTCTACACCCGCTGACATCCACAAATCGAACATTGCGCGGCCTATAGTCAACTGGGAGAGGAAATCCCCTGTAATAACATCGCCAGCGTGAACAGCGATAATGTTGGGGTAAATTTCTCTTAGCGAATCCATCGCGCTGACAGCTCTACAATAACCTCCATACTCAGCCTCTAAAGTAATCGCATCCCTGCGCCCGAATGGCTCCATGATTGCGTGGCAATCGTTGATCGTTACAAAGTGGATATTAGTTCCAAATGATGAAAACGAGATAATTAAAAACAATCCTAACATCAGAAGCGATTTACGATGCATTATTCTCTCCTTTATTCAGCCAAAACGAATTAATTTACTAAAAATCCCAATTAATGCATAAATTTTTAGAAATCAAGAATAATATTGAATTCCTTTTTTGGTGAAGATATACCTTCACATTTATTAACAACTATCAGGAAAATCATATTATCGATTTTTGGGTGTAAGTAAAGTTCAAATTCTAGCTACTCGGGATCGCCTCTACGGTAACCGTTATTGACTGTTGGGCATTAAAGGAATTCGTCGTCGGAGCCTGAAAATAGAGATACAAATATCGTCCCACATCGACAGATATATCCGCACCGTTCGAGGAAGAGGTCGCAAAAGCATTCACATCGCTGGAACCTGAAAGCTTGAATACGGTGCTCAAAACATCCGTAGGAGTTTCGAATTCACCTGAAGCTGGAGGAGAGCTTTCGAGGTCAAAAAGTCCCATAAGAAGAGCGGCATCACTTCCCGCGCTGTTCGCAAGCGACCAACCAGTCGTTTCAGCCTTCAGGCGGAGATCAATAGGCACAGTCCCAGTGTTTTCAATGTAAGCGCAATCGCCCGCATTCATTACAATCGCCTGGCCTTCGTCGAGGCGGCCTATAGTCCATTCAGTGGTGCTATATAACGGTCCCGAGACCCCGCCTTTTCGAATCTCGATACCGATACTCGAAAGATTAGTCCAGGATACAGACCAGTCGAACATATCCGGTTCGACGGAACCAGCTACGGCGAGTTTTGCGCGAAGGCGAATCGTGTCGGCATCGGCGAGGGAAGATATATCGAAAGCCCCGGTGGCGGTAGCCGTTGTCGCGGAATCGCGTGGAATCCAGCTTCCGGACACGCGCTCTTCGCAAACGACCTCGATATCGTCGCCGGTGTTCTGTGTCCAATTCACTGCGTTCCAGCTATCGAGACTCGAATTCCAATCGAAAACTATCGGCGGTGAGATAAGCGTTCCATTGCCAGCACCGCCATCTTGGCCGATAATAAAATCGTCCCAGTAAATTGTCCCTGTATAACTATTTTCTAAATATGCACCACAGACTATCCTATCGATAGTCCCCGCTCCATTTTCATAAGTATAAGGCCCGTATGTCGAAGTATCGTCTATTGTTACATATATTTCGTTTGAACCGCTGTCAAAATCAATCATGAATTTATGCCAAGAACCGGTATCGATTGCTTGTAGGCTATCCCTATTTGAACCATCCCAATAGATAACATAACCTTCGCGATAATATAACTGTCCTTTGCGCGTGGAAAAATTACCTGAACACATCCTAATAATCTCTCCCTCATCAGAGGATGAAGTTACTCCTGACCAAACAGATATAAAGCCTGAACTTAAAGCTGTAAAAGTATGGCCGAAATAAGCCCGCCTCCATGAACTTGCATCGTAAATTCTAATTGAATGGGATGAAGAATGTGAAGCTGCAGTTTGCCAACTGTAGTTACAATTTGAAGCCGTTCCCGAAGTTGTCCATTCGGCCTCGAATTCGGCCTGCGAGCTGTAGCTTTCGAAATCGTCTTCGAATAAAATCGTCATACCGGCGACATGGACTTTGTCGGAGGCAATTTCGACGCCGGACGGCGTTCCGCGCGTGAACTGCTGGTTGATCGTCTGGAACCAATCCGATGGGTCGATAAACGTATCGACCGTGAAACTCAGCATTGTCGTCCACGGGCTATATGACGTGCCGTCGTAGGAACAAACTCGCCACCAGTAGGTTTCGCCTTGCGTAAGATTGCTCTGGAAGGTGTATGATTTCAACGCCGTGGTGCCTTCTGTGACCGGGAAAGGTCCGCCGGTAAATCCGGTGGCGGAGATATTTGTTGCTGCTTCGCCGAGAGGTGTCGAAAAATCGAGTGTATCATCCCATTGGAACTTGAAATGAAGCGCATCGCCATCGTCATCGACTGGCACAAGCCATTCGATTGTCGGGGTTCTATCGGGAGTGCGTTCATTATCGAAGAGGTTATAAGTTAATCCAGGTGTTCCGGGTGTGGCATTGGGTTCGCCTTCGGAAATATCCCCTGCAACAGCGAGAGCATATGTTTGACCCGATGTGCGAATAACATTGGCAGTAACAGTTATCTCGACCAGCGAATTTGGGATGGGATCAAGCCAAACTACCTCGTCACGATCGATACCATCGTAGCTGCCGCCGGTGATAGATCTCGAACCCGAAGAAGCGAATACATTACCCTTATATGCGTTTCCATCCACTGTTACCGACAAGTTGAGATCATTCACTCCCGAGGTTCCCACTGCTGGCGAACCGGGGTAATCTGTGAATGAAAGCACCACTTTAAAGTTCTCTGTTGTGCTCGTGCCGGTATTAAGCCAATATGTATGAGTCTGACCGGTAGAAGTGAAACCAGAGGAGACATCCTGCAACCAGAGTTTGCGTGTGTCCGAACCATAGCTGTCATTGAAATACATGCAATCGTCAAGCACGACTCGCCCCCATCCCTGGCCGTTCGATGGCGCGTCCTGATGGCCGGAGTTATTCGTAGCGCTGATAGTCCAGGAACCGGTCATATTTCTAGTGCCAAGTATAAGCATAGCTTTCATGAGTGCACCCGAGGGAGTGAGTGCATCGCCGCTGACAGCGTCGCCGGTGGGATAATAGCCAGCCATAAAATACTGGCGAATAAGAGCGGTCATGCCAGCACAAATGGGAGTGGCCATAGAGGTTCCGCCCATAAAGGTCATTCCAGTGTGACAGGAACTTCCGCCATCGATATTATCTGCGGAAAATATATACCAACCGCCCGGGGTGCAGACATTGGGCTTCATGAGGCCTTCGTCGGTAGGACCGTGCGAGGAAAATTCAGCCATATTCTCAGGATCATTTCCTTCATCTGAACCCGGATTCGTCCAGGTTTCGTAATTCCATCCGGAACCCGATTCTGTTGCACCAACTGTGACTATATTCTTGGCAACACCATAGCTTGCTACTCGAGCAACAGGAGTGCTCGAGTTATCGTTCCCAGCAGCAAAGAAGATAAGGAAATCTTTATAATCCCACATGAATTCGTCACATTCCTGAGCGTTTGTATTATAATAGGTCGGGCTGTCACTACCATAGGAATTGCTGTGTAGATAAGCTCCACAGTTTCGTGTGTAGCCAAAAAGGGTGTTCATGTCCGTCGGTGTCCATATCCCACTCGTTCCATCGGCACCATCGGTGAATACAAGCCGAGCAAGTGGTGCCATACCATCTCCTGCGTTGTATGTCCCTGAAGTTGGTGAGTTTGCTTCATTTTCCCCCGCGATACTTCCGCCGACATGTGTTCCGTGCCCATGCATTGTATCATCAATATCATCAAAATCTCCCGATGATATTGTTCCATGGTTATAAGCTCTAATCTTTCGGTGATTGGTCTCTGTTGGGACAGTCCATCCGATTGTCTTCGCGACTGGTATGCCCGGATCACAAAAGTAAATCGAGTTTGTGTCAAGCCCGGTGTCGAGATAGCCCACCAGTTGGCCCTGGCCGTAAAGACCTCTCCGATAAATCGGGACGTGGTCCAGATCGACGGACATCTGGGCATAAAGCCGCGAACCGGAGGTCATTCCGGTGAAATTAGACGATTGCGTTATCCAGCGCGACCAGTCGTTGTAAAGCCTATTTGGGTATCTTCGCTCGACCCATTCGGTGCCCTCGAATAATGCGGCGATAATGGCAATTTCTCTGACTCTCGCCGGACTCGTTTTAAGAAGAATATATTCGTGATGCGCGCCTCGAGTAACATCGACCATCTGGACATCCATGCCCCGGAGGATTTCGGCCAGCGCCAAATAATCGTCGTCCTGAAAAATCTGGATGATAATTTTAACCATGCCGTCCACCGAGTCCGGTTCCTGCTTCTCGTTTATCAATGAAGGCAAAACCCGGAACGATGGGATCAGCGGCGCAACCCGCTCGATGAAATCCAGATTTTCAATTTCATTTACAACATCGTTCGAAAGGCGAAAAATCCATGCGGCATTTGGAACATAATAAAATGTCCTCGCCCCCAATGGAGTGTCTTTCGCTATCGATATAATGCGATTTTTGCGCTCTTCGGTAGTCTCTCCGTCGAATTTCACGATGTAATAACCGAAATTTCTTTTGAAACCGTCGGCAGCAAGTTCCGAAACGATGGGAGCCGGAAGTGGATCGCTCGGGCCGAGCTTGGCATAACGGAAGCTTATATTATCCTCGTTATTGCCGAAATATCCCCTAGAATAACTCACTGTCGATGGTGACTGAGATGAAAACTCATTATATCCGGTGGGGTATTTAGAAAAGGACTTGTCAATAAAAGCATGGCTCGTGAGGATCGACAATAAAACAGCGACAATCCCGATGTTAATATTAGATAAGATTTTCTTCATAAATTTACGCTTCTTTCAATTCTTTCGAATGCCAAAAGTGCTTCGATAAGAAATTTAATATAAAATAATATGATTGAAAGGTTTTTTTGCCACTTATTTTAATCATACTGATCTAAAAATAGCCTAAGCTTGATATGTATTTGATATTGCTTTCAATGAAATGGAGGATATATTGGATTTTTAGTTTATTAATCGAGAAAAGGTAACAAATGACAAACAAAATAGGTTTTGATAATGAAAAATATCTTGCCGAACAAACCTCTGCAATTTTCGAGAGAGTAAATCGCTTTAACGACAAGCTTTATCTCGAATTTGGAGGCAAGCTTCTTTACGATTATCATGCATCGCGAGTGCTTCCCGGCTTCGATCCGAATGTTAAAATGCGGCTTTTGAAAAAACTTCAGAACAATCTAGATGTTATATTATGTATTTATGCTGGGGACATAGAACGCAGAAAGCTTCGCGCCGATTTTGGTATTACTTATGATGCTGATGCGCTTAAGACAATCGATGATTTCGCCGATTGGGGAATAGATATTTCTGCGGTTGTAATTACGAGATATAACAACCAGCCATCGGCATTGGCTTTTAAGAATAAACTCGAGCGTCGAGACGTGCCGGTATATACCCACCGCTTCACCAAGGGCTATCCATCCGATATAGACTCCATTGTCAGCGATGAAGGTTATGGTGCTAATGATTATATTCCAGTGAGCAAGCGTATTGTAGTGATTACAGGCCCCGGACCGGGAAGTGGTAAACTCGCAACCTGTCTAAGTCAACTATATCACGAATATAAGCGCGGTGTTCAGGCTGGATACGCAAAATTCGAGACCTTCCCAATATGGAATCTTCCGCTTAACCATAAGGTCAATGTAGCCTACGAGGCCGCAACTGTGGACCTCGAGGATGTCAACCTTATTGACCATTTCCACCTCGAGGCTTACAACGAGAAGACCGTTAACTATAATCGGGATATACAGGCATTTCCGCTACTAAAACGAATTATCGAGAAGATCACCGGTCGCGAATCGGAATACAAATCGCCCACAGACATGGGAGTTAACCGTGCGGGGTTCGCCATCATCGACGATGATGCCGTGCAGGTGGCCTCGCATCAGGAGATAATCCGCCGATATTTTCGTTGTGCTTGCGAATATGTTATGGGTATGGTAGAAAAAGAAACCCTCGACCGCTCTAAACTTATCATGGAAAAAGTCGGTGCGGTTGTTGAGGATCGGGCAGTTGTTAAACCCACCCATGATGCCGCAACCGAGGCCGAACACAATGGTAAAGGCAACGACGGTGTCTATTGCGGCGCAGCAATAGAGCTTCGCGATGGCACAATTATCACCGGCAAAAATTCCCCTCTTATGCACTCATCTTCCGCGCTTATTCTAAATACGGTTAAACACCTTACAGCCTTGCCGGACAATATAGACCTTATACCCAAAAACATCATAGACTCCCTTGCATACCTTAAGGAAAAAGTTCTTTGCGGCAAAAAGGTAAGTCTCGATCTGGAGGAGACACTGATAACTTTGAGTATAAGCGCTATTTTTAATCCTGCCGCACAGATGGCTGTCGAAAGCCTCAAGCAACTCGAGGATTGCGAGGTGCATCTATCCCACATCCCAACCCCCGGCGATGAGGCCGGTCTCCGCAAACTAGGGGTTAACCTAACCTGCGATCCGGAGTTCTCGACGAAAAGCCTGTTTAACGGCAAATAAGCGGCGCGCATAGCCTTCATAGCGGATTTTCACAGAGGTGGGTTTGTGTGCCGGTTGTTAATTCTAGCCGATACAACGCGCCGTAAATTTATTGCGTAAGTATTACTTTTCTCTTGAATTTCTTAAAGAAGCATATTAGCTTGCCATATAATAACACTATGCAAATTCATAAACTGACAACCCTGCACCGTCGCGGAGGAAATAGAACGAAACGTGGGAGTTGAAAGCTCATTGTTGATTTAGTGGGTTTTTAACCTATATTGGAAAAGAGAACAAATTTTTACGAAAAACAAGAGGTTATAATGGTTACTGAGCTTATTTCGCAAACTAAAAGTGAAGCGATATCTTTTGAAGATTTATCCGTAGATAATGGAGGACATTATTGGTATGCTCGCGACCTTATGTTTTTTTAGGTTATAAGAACTTTAGTAGTATAAACAAAGCACACACTGTATTTAACGCGCTTGATATAGATATTACAGAGAACATTGAGCGAATTCAACGCGACGTTAACGGCGTTTCGGTCAAAGACTATAAACTCACAAGATTTGCATGTTACTTAATTGTTATGAATTGCGATGTCAGAAAACCGGAAGTTGCTGAAGCCCAAGCTCATTTTGCACAAATGGCTGTTATAATTCGCGATTATATGGAGAAGGCAACCCAATTAGAAAGAGTTACTACGCGGCGCTGGAGGACAGCTTTCTTTATACAACGGATTTTTACCATAGTGAGCAGGTCTGCATTAATATCGCCGAACCGGCAATTGAATTCGAGCACCTTGAAATTATCATCCTGAATTATAAGACCGGCATAGAGTATCCCCTTGAATGGATGCCCTTTTTGTCTCAGTCCATCGACGACGGGTTTGATAACCTCGGAGCAGACCCTCTCAAGAATTTCATCCGTGATGTTCGGATTTGGCGCGATAGTCCCCATCCCACCGGTGTTTGGGCCTTCGCCGCCGCCGAAAGCCCTTTTGTAATCGGTGCTCGACAACATCGGGATAATTGTATGTCCGTCGGTGAATGCCAGAACGCTTACCTCGCGGCCGGGGATAAACTCCTCGATCAAAATCCTCCGACCGGCCTCGCCCCACGCTCTTTCGATCATCGTTTTGCGAACTGCGTCTTTAGCTTCGTCGAGGGTTTCGGCCACAATAGCGCCTTTGCCGGCGGCCAATCCATCTGCTTTGATAACGAGTGGCATTTCGTGCCCTTCGAGGAATTTGATCGCGTCCTCCGGATTATCGAAACTCAGATAACTCGCTGTTGGAATACGACATTCCTTCATGAACTCTTTCGCAAATATCTTGCTCGATTCGATCTGCGCCGCGCCTTTAGTCGGCCCGAAAATATTAAGTTTCCGGCTCGTGAAATAATCGACTATACCCTCCGAAAGCGCCGATTCCGGCCCGTCTATAGTGAAATCTACTCCGACTTTTTCGACCAGGCTCGCGAGATTTCTAATATCAGTATCGGCGATATTTATGCACTCCGCAAGTTGCGCTATTCCGGCATTACCGGGCGCGCAGTATATCTTTTCGACAAATCTACTCTGTGATAGTTTCCATACTATCGCATGTTCGCGACCTCCACCGCCAACAACGAGAACTCTCATATCGTTCCTTTCATAATACAGTTCAGCCTTTTATGTAAAATAGTACCCGAAGTCGAACATGACAACGAACTTAAAATCCGCGAATTATATTTTACGAACACCCCACGCTTCTATTTATTCGATAACAGGGCATATACCATTTGAATTATCCCGAAAGATATTATTATAAATAATTTTTAAATATTTGAGAATTTTATTGACTTCATGAGAATGCTACCATAATACTATATATTAACATGAAGAATGAACCGACATTCGACAGCGCGAAAGCAACGAGGGGTAGCTACCCCTTATCGACCGCAACCACGGGACCAACAATAAAATGGATAACATTATGATAGGAATCGAATATATTGTTGACGAAGAGGGTCATCAAAGAGCTGCGGTGATCGACCTCGGAATTTTCGGAGACATCTGGGAAGATATCCACGACATTCTTGTGGTCGAATCTCGGAAGGATGAGCCGCGAATCGGGTGGGACGAGTTTAAGGAAAAGGCCGGGGCGTAACTCTGATGGACGATTATAGGGTTATTTATACGGTAGATGACGAAAACCGGGTTGTCGATATAAGCTACGTAAGGCACAGAAGCAAGGCTTATTAAGACTATTGAACAATGAGGAAAACGGCATAGAGATGAAAACGCAAGTGTATAAAATATTTGACGGGGGGGCAGCTACCCTTAATACTTAATTTTGTAACCATTTGCTGTGCTAAATTAACCCCTGCTCGAGCCGCGCGCTCGGGCGGAAATTGAAAGACGTTATTCTGAAGGTGAAAACAGTGGTGTTTAGAAATTGGAGGCATTATGGAAAAGCGAATTCGGAATTACCGGATACTTCTTCGCAAGGAACCTGAAGGCGGTTTCACTGTGACTGTCCCGCTTTTCCCTGGATGTGTGACGTTCGGCGATACAATGGATGAGGCGATTAAGATGGCAGAGGAGGCTATCGAGCTTTATATCGAGAGCCTTGTCGAGCACGGCGATGAAGTGCCCACCGAATATAATACCTTCGAGTATATGCTGACTATCGGCTCACATGCATAGACTCGTCCCGACAACCCCGGGAAAACTCGCAAGAATCCTCGAAAAGGCAGGATTCTCCCTCGATAGGGTTCGGGGTAGCCATCATATATATATATCCATCTGGAGACGAATAAACGTGCGGTGATCCCGTTTCATAAGAAGCAGTTGCCGCGCGGACGTTTTTTGAGGTTCTGCGACAGGCTGGCATATCGAGGCGGCAATTTGAGAGACTGTTACACGAATTATGAACTTTGAGGATAGCGGTTTTTCCTTTGACATTATGACTCCTGCAGCTTAGATTTATGGTAGATTGTAGGACAGCCTACGGAACCGATGAGCGGAATGAGGACGGACGAAACATAGAATTGAACACACCAGTGTATACAATATTTAACGGGGGTAGCTGCTCCAAATCGACGAAGAGCGTCGTAAAACCCTTCGCCCCCGAAAACGCACGGGGCTGCTATACTAATTTAATAAACAATACAATTTTTACGAAAACCAATACGCCCCGTGCGAGGAAAATTTCGCGGGGTTTTTGTATGTCTTAAAATTGAAAACCCATTAGAAAGGAGGTGCTAATAAAACATGACGCATTCTGTGTTCTGAGACTTAAAACATACTAAGAAGGAGAAAATGAAATGAAGAAGATGATTTTACTTTCGTTGGTTATGATTATTGCAGCAAGCGTAATTTTAGCTGATGGAACCGTGAGAGTGTTCACGGGAAATGAAATATGGTGCTATTCTGATTTCCCAAATCCGACGCTTATCCCAGCGGTCAATGTCCCGCAATACGACTCGGACCCTGGACCTAACAGTCCTTGGGACCCATGGAATGAAAATGTTTCTCCGCCTCGCCCATGGCGAAAACTATATGACCAAAGTCCTCGCGACGATGGTTTCTGGATCGGAATGCGTGATGATGGACGGGATATTGTTGCTCCCAACGATAGAGATACACTGTGGTTCTATTCTCCGACTTTCCAACTATATTCTAATATTTCCCGTGCGACTATCTGGCTTTCAGCGGACGATGTGATAGATATTGCTTTGTTGCGAAATTTAACCACGAATGTCACCTATGCAATGCCTTGCGTTCCCGTAAATGGTTTCACTCGCTTCGCTCGGTTCGATTTGACGGATTTGTTTCGCTCCGTGCCTTATTCAGGGCAAGGATATAGAATGGAATTCCGGGTAAGAAACACAGCACCTGTTTATATTGGAATGATAGGATATATGTCCTACGATTATGGTGCATCGAGGAATTACAGTTACATCCTAAGCGGGAGTGGATGGCGCTACGTTTCTATGCCTTTCAAACCAACAAATCCAGCGGCAACACTGCGGTCTCTTTTCCCAGGGATCGGCGCAGCGGAGTATTATAACTGGGCAAGTGGGTGGCAAAGTCTGAATATCGACGCCCCGTTAAGCGGTTCTCTCGGAGACATCACAAGAACATACACCTTTAAAGTCCATTATAGACCGACGGGCAGTCATAACACGATTATTGAAGGATACCCCATATTCGAGCAACGATACCTCGATTTGACAACTAACAACGATCTTTATTTCGGGACTATAAACTGCGATTGCCCGCCGGGATATATCGGTTATATTAGATTCAATGGAAGCTATCCTGACGATATGTGGCCGGATAAAATCACCGGCACTACAAACTGGGCTTATGAAAGCGATGGGATTTCTTTTTCTACACCAGTATATGAAGTCTATCCTAAAAAGGCATATTATGCAATCCCGCATACTTCTTGCGTGGGCTGTGGTTACCCATGCTTGCCGTATCATCTCGACATAATAAATTATGGATGCCACTATCCCTCGAAGTCGTCACCGAGTGAAGAATACTACAGCGTGTCCGAAGATTTTATTATAGATCCGTCAGAAGAGCGTTCCGTTGTCGAGTTCACCGATGCGGATTTGGCTTTAATAGATTGGATTGCGGACTCTGTAGCACCGTATATTCACATTCCGGATAGCGCGGAAGTTTGCGCCCATTTCCCAGACCTATGCGAGGAAATCGGTCGAGCAAAAACGACGCATGAACAACCGTATAAACCTGTTTTATCAGTAACAACGTATCCTTCTCCTTTCAATAGCGAACTCACAATCAGCGTTTCTATTCCGAACGATGATTATTTGACAATGGGAATTTACAATATTTCCGGCGATTTGGTGAGAACGCTATATACCGATGAAGTGCAAATGGGCGAGCACTCATTTGTATGGGACGGGCTTGACGGTTCCGGTGGGGAATTGCCGACCGGCAACTATTTTGCCCGGGTGGCAACAAATGCTGAAATCAGTATAGTTAAAGTGGTTTTATTGAAGTAAGAGATAAACTATGGTAGGAAAGGCCGATCGGCCTTTCCTACCAATCCCCATTGAGGGCATTGATATGAAAAAATTATTAATACTGCTAATAATAGGCATTTCGCTCACCTTCGCCCAAACTGTGCAGTGGACACAAACTTATCATAATGATATTGACCCTATGGGATGGGATATAGGATGGAAGGTCTTTGATACCGAAGATGGGGGATTTCTAATCATTGGTGACACAGACTGGGCTGAGTTAGTGGATTCAGTTTCTTTAAGATTTCATAACCAGTTTTTCATCATTAAAACCGATGAATTTGGTAACGCAATCACGAAGCAAATGTATTGTGATACTGTCTGGGGAGTTAAGGATGTGGTCAAGTTTGCTGAGGATACAATCCTTGCCTTTGGCGAATTTGGCTTTGAAGGATATCATAAGATTTTGGGAGTGAACCAAGAGGGGGATAGCATATTTTGCGGCGTTCTTGATACAATCGAGTTGTATGGTGTTGCTTCGGCGCTGACCAATGATAGATGCTTAATCACGGGAAGTTATTCAAAAACTGGCCCCCCTTACTGGGATGTAGATTCATTAATCCTCTTCAAGCACACAATCGAGGGGGAAATAGTCTGGTATCGGCGGTATGGGTTGCCAATTATCCCTAATTCAGTGCTCCAAACCCAGGATAGTGGTTTCATTATCGGCGGCGGAACGACTTCTTATAATGGCTGGGTAATGAAAGTCGATTCTATAGGCGATACGCTATGGACAGTTTATCCTCCTTGCATTAGTATAAAGTCCATCGTAGAGACCGCTCCGAATGAATTTTTATGTTTGGGACTTGGGGGCTATTGTCACTTTTTTGTTTGCAAAATCATTGGAGATGGATTCATATCGTGGTCTCGATATTGGATGTATGATTTTGCAGACACCTCATATGCTCAAGCACATTCTTTAATTCCAACATTCGACGGGAACTTTGTTTTTTGTGGACAAACAGGAGGTTATATAGATTCCGGGGGCGAATCTGACGGTTGTTTGGTAAAAATTGATTCATTAAGTAATGTTATCTGGCAAAGGAGAGTCGATGTAGCCGGAAGGCCGGACGAGTTTTATTCTGTTATCCAAACTCAGGACAGCGGCTATGTTTGCACGGGCTATGCCAGCGTGAATTCGGGCTTGTATGAATACCCTGAAACTTTGGAGGTTTGCCTCGTTAAATTTTCCGAGGATGGAGATATAATCTGGGAAAACGAGGTGAATATTCCGATGATACTAGCCCTCTCCGCCTACCCGAATCCGTTCAATAGCGCGGTTTCCATATCCGCGCCGGATAATGCCGTTGTTGAAATATTCGATATCAACGGTCGTTGTATCGCTGAATTTCCCGGCGGAGACCAAATTTGGAAACCTGAGGCGTCGGTTGGCAGCGGCGTCTATCTTGTTCGGGCGCGGTTCGACAAGCTCACTGACCGGGGCGAGGAATCGGTTACGAAACGCGTCGTGTATTTGAAATAATTATATTCTGTCATTGCGAAGAGCAAAGCGGCAGTCGGCCCTGCCGACCGACGTGACAATCTCCTCGAATACAATGAGATTGCGACGCTCCGGTCGCTCGCAATGACGGGGTAAAATGAGGGAGGTTTATCGAGATAACTGGAGATTTGTGGAAATCGGGCGAAATGCCCGAATTAGTGTAAGTTATTGTTCTATAACATGTTGGGCTGGAATTTGCGTTTTCAAGGCTCCGACGGTAATTGACAAACCCGCAACGGTATGGGGTAAAACTCGGACGGTGGTTGACAAACCTGCGACGGTGCGACATAAAACTCCGACGG
>JAGLDC010000098.1 GCA_023145965.1 bacterium
GTGCAATGAGACCGAATCAAGAGCAATACGTCCTCCTCGATTCAGAGTAACATCCTTCAGCTCTATTAGGGGCTTACTCGAGGCCATCGATAATCTCATTTGTGTTACGTTTCATAAGCTCTATATATCCCTCGCCAGATTTTCCCAGCGGATCAACAGAAATTATCGGTATCCCAAGCTCCTCGGCCACGGCTTGCGCAATTTTTTGGGAAACTAAAGGTTCAGATAGTATAGCTACAGCGTTTTCCTTTTTCGCATTTTCGATAATTTTGATTAGATTCGCCGGCGAAGTTTCCATCCCGGGGAATGGTTGGATAACCTCGACAGCATCTAGCTTGAACCTTCTGCAAAAATACGCAAACGATCCATGATGCAGTATTACCGACTCGCCTTTATGCGATTCGAGAGCTATTGAAATGCTATCAGCAAGTGAACTTATATGTTTTTGAAGCCGTTGTGCATTCACCATATAAAACTCCGAATTTGGAGGATCGGCAGAGGCAAACGCGCGTGCCATAGTCGGGATTATAATATCAGCCACTATCTTGGGGTCGAGCCAAACATGCGGATTACCCTTCGTGGGCATGAGATTTTCTTCTCGAAGCCGATCGAGTGAATTATCCGGCACAGCCGGAAGCATGGGAACACCCATGGAAACTGGATATATGCGCGGACCATCCTCGGCTTCCAGTGCAATTTTTGAAGCCCAGTCGTCGAAGCCCATACCTATATGAAATAGCATAGCCGAATTCGCAAGTCGGAGTATATCCTCGGGGAGGGGTTCGTAGGTGTGTGGATCGGTGCCGGGATCGAGAATCACATGAACGGTAGCATATTCTCCGGCAAGGCTTTCCGCTATCGAAGCCAGTGGTTGTATTGTCACAAAAACTGGGTAAGCACCCTCATCTACAATCTTGTTCTTAGCTTTAGCATTCTCGCCTTTGGCGCATGCGAAAGTTATAAAAACACATATCATTATAGCTAATCCAATGGACTTTTTCATGTCATTCACCCTTTTCTATCGCTTCGATTTCCTCTTTAATTATATCGACAGCCCTATCTATTTGAAAGATTGTGTTATATATATGGAATGCCCAACGAAGCCTTTCTTCGCGAAGAGAACATATAATGCCCCTCGCTTTTAATCTAATGTAAAGTTCCGGGGCAAATGGCGATGAAACACTCACAATATGCGAACTCGCCCTTGTTGCTCTTTTGCTGAAAAGCTTTATTCCTCTGATTTCTTCTACTCGATTACAAAAATGAGCAGCGAGACCAACATTATGGGTTTCGATAGCCTCCTTACCAAAATCGAGCATCATGGACACGGAAGCATCCATGCTCCAAAGCGATTGATATGGCAATGAACCTACTTCATATTTTCGCGCGGTTTTACCTATCGGCATATTATGTCTAAGCATGTCCAGAAAATCTTCCTCGATAAGAAAATGGGCAAGCCAACCATCGTAGGCCTGCACTATAAGCCGCATCGCACGTGGAGAAACATATAAAAATCCTGTGCCATAAGGTGAAAGCATATGTTTTTGTCCACCGGAAGCAAAGGCATCGATCCCGCTTCTTATAACATCTATTTTCAGTGCTCCAGCACTTTGAATACCATCGACGAAAAGAAAGACATCATGCTTTCGACACACTTTTGATATGGCTTCTAAATCGGTTCGATAACCATCGGAAAACTGCACCGAGCTTATCGCTAATAGTCGCGTTTGTTCGTTTATTGCCATTTCGACCATTTCCGGTGTTATCTCTCCGGAATCCATGTCGAGCCAATCGATCTCGACGCCTAACCTTTTACAGCTGGACCATGGGTAGGTATTCGCAGGAAATTCCAGATTCCCGAGAAGTATTCGGTCGCCGGTTTTCCATGGAAAACCGGAAGAGATAATATTTATCCCCACACTTGTATTAGGAACAAGGCAGACAGTTCCAGATTCTCCTCCGATAAGCCTTTCAAGATTCGCTCTAAGCCTATCTATCATAATGAAAGTTTCGGCATCGTGGGCAAGATCCGTGTTGCGGTATCTTTGAAGGAAATCCTCCATTCGTTTTATACTTCGCTCCGGTATTATACCGATTGAAGCGGAGTTGAAATATAGGAATCTTTCTGTAAGAGGAAATTCCTGCTTAAGTTTTTGTTCTGTGAAAAGTTCTGTCATTAAAATGCCCCAACACAAAGAGGTCTTATGTCATCGCCCGGGGAACTGGTAATTCTCTCAGGCCCGCCTCCTTCATCGAACGAAATACCATAAATTTCTCTATCGCCATCTCGATAGCTCACCCAAAATATCCAGCTTCCATCTGGTGACCAACAAGGGCAGATATCCTCCGATGGATGCGGTGCGATCAATTTGAAATTATCACCATCAGAGCCGATTACTGCGATCTCCCATTGCCCATTCACAAAGGCTTGACATGCGATATACACGCCATTGGGCGACACCTCCGGATTCTCGACGGAATACTCATTACCCGACATGTTCTCAGGAAAAAGGATAGGCGAATCCACATTCGATTTTGCAATATATCGCCTATCAGAACCGGAGATAATATAATACAGCGATGCGCCATCAGCAGACCATTGCGGCGAATAGGCATCGAAGCCCTCTGGCGAAATAATTGATACAGACTCAGGAAAATCAGGATTGAAAAGTGCAACCGAGAGTTTGCCATAATAGTCGGTTTTGACAAATACGATTTTCGTCCCATCCGGTGACCATCGATGTGAATCGTCATTGCCTTCATGATTTGTCATGCGAACAAGTTCACCACCATTCGAGGATATAAGCGCCAATTCACTGTCGTATTGTGTAAAACCCCATCGCTTTGTAACAAAACAAACACTCGAACCGTCCGGTGAAATTTCCGGATAACCATCGAATTGGGTGTGCTCGGTGAGCTTTTGCATTGAAGAACCATCGAGGCTAACTCTATACACATTCCAACAGTTATATTCCTTTCCACTAAAGTAAACCCAGCCTCTTCTCGCCGAGATGCCCCATCTACCAGCACCTTCGGGAAGTTCACTCAGTTTAAATACTTCACCATCGGGAAGTTCCACACCCCATAAATTAGGTGAACCATCGCGATAAGATACCCATACAAGAGTGCATTCGGGGCCGACTCCCGGCCCCTCGAATTCATCGCTACAAGAAAGGAAAACCGATCCTGCCAAAATAACAAATATGAAGCAGTATTTAAACATTGTTACTAAAATAATCCCGCGTCCTCGACATGTCAAGGACGAGAAATACTCGCTCGATCTCGCTTAGCACTTCTTATTGCTAATCAATCATCATTTAAAACTTAATTTCTCCGGGGGCGTCGTGATTTCTTAGGCGCGGCAAACAAGCTTTCCGCCGACCTAAGAAATCTCCTGAAGACCGGATAAACACCAGTTTTGTTTTCGATACAATCCCATTCCGGCCTTAAGGCAACTACTCGCTTCCGAGAAGCGCGTAGCCTCGACGCCCCCGAATTAGTGATTAATAGAAAATAGCTTTATGAACAAAACGCCTTGATTCTATCCCAGACACTATTTTTAGAGGGGCTAAATAACCTTAAGGTCGTCCATGTTATTGGAAGGTAGAGATTTATACCTTCTTGGCGTGATGTCATTTTAATAAAATGGTCAACCACCAAATGTGTTCGGCCTAGAAACTCTGGTGGTTCGTCCAGGGAGTTTGACATCTTATCCCAGTGGGTCATGTATATATCCTTGGCTCCAGTATCTATTACTGCTTTTTTAAAAAGCCTCTCGCGATATTCTTCGGAGCGCAGAGCAAGCCCACCGATACAGATAGATATAGCATCGGCTTTTAAGAGGGCGGGATTCGAATCTATGCCGCTACTACATACAAGAAGTGTTCCATGGTGATGTTCAATGAGTATCTTATACGAACCACCCTCCCTAAACCGTGCAATTCTAACTGGAGGAGATAAGGCCTCATCGACCTCTTTTTTATAATTCATCAAGGGTTTAACAATATTTGGAAAAGGCAGGTGCTCGCTTTTATAAAACGTTACTTTAAAGTCGCCGATCTCGATAGAGGTTCCATCCGCTATCTCTCGAAGCATATCTTCTTTGACACCTCCGCCTCTACCAATAAGAACCGCTGAATGTGAACCATATAGCACCGCACCGGTTTGCTTGGTAACCTCAGGAGCGTCGAGAGCATGATCAATATGCGTATGGGTAAGCAAAACCGCGTCGAGACGGTTCACTCCGAGTTTATCCAGTGTATTCCTTATCACAAGAGGATTCGGTGCGACGCTTTTTATAAAATACTGCGGGCTTAATATCCCCCCCGGTCGCGTGAAATTTGGATCAATCATTATAGAAGTGTTTTTATCTCGAATGAGCAGGCTGTTTGTTCCTATATACGAGAAAAACACTCCTTCCCCGTCATATTTACATTGTTCAGGAAAATATTTATTGTATTTTTGTACGTTTGGTAATAACTTCATTTGTCACTCTTGTAAGAAATATCAATCTCCATGTTATTTTAAAGAAATCCCCTCGGCTTTCCAACTTTAATATATAGCTAAAGATCGCTTTTTATATATCTCTGGTGCACTAAAGAGATTTTTGCCAATACAATAGGAAAATCGAGACGATTTTATTTCAGATACACGACTCGTTTCGCCGCCGTCTGGCCGCCATCGAAGCGCGCCCGCACGAGATAGATGCCGGAACCGATTGCGGGGGCGGGTTGCCAGACGAATTCGCCGCCTCCGTCATTGCGAGCCTGAAAGGCGTGGCAATCTGTATCTATAAACGGAGAGATTGCCGCGTCGGGCGTTGCCCTCCTCGCAATGACGTCTATCCGTCGCCCAGAAAGATCGAAAACCTCCGCGCTTATGGGCGCGAAACCCTTTTCGATATTTGCATCGACCGAGATCAGCACAGCCGAATTAAATGGATTCGGCGATACAGAGATTATCATCTCCTTCGGCCTTTTGGCAACGTCCTCGATACCTGTCGAACTTAAGCGAAAAAACCAACAACTGTCCAAGATATTTGGCCCACAAACCGAAAGACTCATCAAATCTGCCGCTCGAATACAGACATCGACAGTGTCGCCATCATGGAACACGCCCATCGGATTACAGGTGAAATTTGGCGCGGAATATGACAAATAAGCGCTAGCCGTGCTGTAGGAAATGCCATTGACTATCACTTTGAAGCTGTCGGTGGCAAACCCAGCATAACCGATATCGTCAATAGTTCCGCAAATTATTACTGAATCAGGATGCTCCCAATCGCCAGCATAACCCTCGGTCAGTGCAGCCGATGGCGCGAAATTATCCAATCTGAATCGTGTCGTTATACCCAAACCAACCGCGATAGAACCCGCTACATCCTCGAGATAGACAAGACTCGCTCGGATTGTATCCGTTGGCACATGAATTCTCGAACTTAAATCGATTGTTATTGTGGAGCTTGTCCATGAAACCTCCGGGTCGCTGGACCCAAAAGTCGTTCCCAAAGCAGAGATGGAAATCGAGCTCTCATCGAGGGCATTAGAGCCAGCTGTATAGCCGAATTCTATAATAGGGTCGCAAGCCGTGAGGCTCCCTGTAGGCGGCATGACGCTGTTTATTACTATCGGCTCGAAATCGCCTGTATCACGAGGAAAAGCATCGGTGACCATAATAAAAAAGGTATCGGTGCCGGTGGCGTATATGGCATCGCCATCGATGACCACATCTGTGATATTAGAACGAGTATCGACCTGCACTAACTGCACAGGGCTGGACGGTATGGAGAAATCGATTGCGCGAAGTCCACCCTCGCCATCGGCAAGAGCTAGCCTATCCCCCACAATAAAACACCTTCTAGCATCGCTATTTGAAGGCGCAAACCACGCGCCCAATGGATCTATCGTCGTCGGTGATGGTATTCCGAAAAACCTTACGCTTGCTGTATCCGCACCGACATAAGCGCCATCACAACAAACAATTTTGTCGTGTCGCGCTATCTCGAGATCGAGTGTATTACCCGGCGTGTCTGCACTCATCAGAAGCACAGGCATCGTGGGAGTGCTGACATCGAGTGCTGCGAGACCCATATCCCCGAGACCGACATAAACTACATCGCCGCTCACTGCAACCGACCTGACCATCGGGAAGGGTGTGCTGGGAACATATCCACCAGTATAGGTTAAAGAGTAACCGGCAAGTCTGTAAATTGCTAGATGGCTTTGCACGGCGAGGAAAACCAGATCCCCCTCCACCTCGATATCCCAGCCACTTGTGCCGCCATAATTAACGCTAGAAAGCTCGCTTAGGTCATTGGGGTCTGATATATCGACTACATGAACTTCCGATATACCAACAACAACTGCCATATCACCTATAAAATCAAGATTCCTGACATATTCTCCCAAATTAAGTGTGTCGAGAATGTTATCACTCACCGGGTCATAGCTGATTACATAATAATAGTCGAGGATATAGACAATGCCCTCATCGATAGCGCAAGCCTGCGCGTTTCTGAAACCACCGATTTTATCGACAATAGTTATAGTCTCTGACATCACACCAAAAGCAAAAACCATCATAAGCACTACGATTATTTTGAGCTTACTCATTTAAAACTCCATTCTTTTGACTATCGGATGAATTCGAAAAATACCCTGTCATCAACCTTTTTGCGCTCGACCTCTCGCGCTTTTTCAAGTATAGACACCGCTTTGAAAACCTCATGTTCATTAATTCCAAGGCTTTTCGCTATACCAGAAACTGTCTCCGGGCGTCTTTTAATTAACCCACGAACTTCTTCGATAACATTGGCATAGTGTGAATCAATATCCTTAGCCTTAAAACTCTCTATCACCCTTGCGGACCCACCAATAATATCTCGGGCTTTTTTTAATCTCTCCGCGTCGATAGGCTTCGCGAAACTCTCCGCAGGCGGACGATATATTGTCCCAACCCATACGCCATCCGGGGAGATAATTTTCACCAAATCCGCTAATTTAGCCAGATGTTCATCCGAATCATTCAGCCCGGCTATCAATACAATCTCGAAAAGAAGTTTACCTTTATATTCCCGAGAAAACTGAAGAAGCCCATCGATAATCTTATCGAAATCGAGGTCGGGATGCGGACGATTCACTTTTCGAAATGTCTCCGTATCGGCAGAATCGAGATTAGGAATAACTACATCGGCATTTGCAAGCTCTTTCCGAACCTCTGGATTCCAAAGCAGCGTGCCATTTGTAAGAACACAAACCGGCGCAGTCTTGAGTCCCTTGGCAAATTCTATTATCATTCCGAGGTCGGAAGAAAGCGTCGGTTCACCGCTTCCAGAAAATGTAATATAATCCGCCTCGACCCCTTTATTAACCTTTTCCGCCAATTCTGCGATAACCGCCTCTGGATCTATAAATCTACGGCGAAAAGGCGCAAGTGGTGGATGGCTTCCAAGTTGGCAATACACACAATCGATAGTGCAACTCTTACCGTTAAATAGGTCAATACCCAGCGAACGCCCAAGCCTTCTCGATGGCACCGGTCCATAGACATACTTCGCCATTTACTTACCTCCCTCAGCAAGGTATTTTTTATAAGCCTTAAGTTTTTCGGCCACTTCCACATCATGGAGTGCAAAAACTCTTGCGGCAAATATAGCTGCGTTCTTCGCGCCGTGTTTGCCGATAGCCATTGTGGCTACAGGCGTAGAACCCGGCATCTGGACTATCGAAAGAAGAGCATCGATTCCACCCAACGGGCCACCATCGGCAGGCACGCCCACTACCGGCAGTGATGTCATGCTAGCCACCACTCCCGGAAGATGTGCCGCCAATCCCGCAATGGCAATTATCATATCGAAGCCTTTTTCAGAGGCCTCTGTTGCGAATTCTCTCAATTTATCCGGCATTCTGTGCGCAGATATTATTGCTGTTTGGTGCGGAATACCGAAATTGTCGAGCATCTTCTCCGTAACCTCGATCAGCGGCGAATCGGATGAACTCCCTGCTACTATAGCTACTTTAGGCATATCTACCTTTCGATTATTCCTATAAAAGTGATCCAGTAAATCCAGTCATTTCCAGCCTCGAACGGAATCCGTCATCGACACTAGATTATCTCTTCTCCGGGATAAAACACCCGGTAATTTTCCTTTTTCTTAAGAAAAGCCAAGCCGATATCCTTGCGATAAAAGCATTTCTCAAAATGTATTTTCTCCACCGAATTATATGCTCGCTTGCGTGCTTTTTCAAGAGTGCTATCCCACGCGGTTACACCTAGCACTCGACCTCCGTTTGTTACTACCCTATCGGCCACTGTCGTGGTTCCTGCATGAAACACCTGAACATTCGGGTCTTCCAAAGCATCGAGCCCCTCGACTGGGAAGCCTTTTTTATATCTTTTAGGGTAACCACCGCTAGCCATAATAACACATACCGCAGACATATCCTTTTTCCAGCGTATATCGGCCTCGTCGAGCTTCTCGTGGTGAATATGGAGGATGATTTCCATCAGGTCTGAATCGAGAAGTGAAAGCACAACTTGTGTTTCGGGATCACCGAAACGGCAGTTAAATTCGAGCACCTTGAAATTACCATTATGTATCATAATTCCCGCATAAAGCACACCCTTAAAAGGATGCCCCTTCATGCGAAGGCCATTAATTACCGGCTTAATTACTTCTTCGCTCACGCGTTCGAGGATATCGTCAGTAAAATTAGGATTTGGAGCGATAGAGCCCATTCCTCCTGTATTTGGTCCGGTGCCGTTTTCCTCTGCACGCTTATAATCGGTGCTAGATAGCATCGGCACTACAGTATGACCATCGGTAAAAGCAAGCACGCTCACTTCGCGGCCAGGTATAAATTCCTCGATGATAATGCGGCGACCAGCTTCACCCCACGTCCGTTCAATCATCATCTTACGGACTGCATCCTTTGCCTCTTCAAGGTTCTCTGCCACAACCGCACCCTTACCAGCCGCAAGACCGTCGGCTTTAATTACCACCGGAAGCTCGTGATTTTCGAGAAAAAGAATGGCATCCTCCGGATTGTCGAACCTCAAATAGCTAGCTGTGGGGATACGGTATTCCTTCATGAACTCTTTGGCAAATATTTTACTCGATTCGATCTGCGCAGCGGCCTTTGTAGGCCCGAATATATTGAGTTTTCGGCTTGTAAAATAATCCACTATGCCTTCAGAAAGCGCCGATTCTGGCCCGACTATTGTAAAATCGACACCTACCTTTTCAACGAACGAAGCGAGATTGCGAATATCCGTATCAGAAATGTTAACGCACTCGGCAAGTTCGGCTATACCGGCGTTCCCAGGAGCACAATATATCTTCTCTACAAACCTACTCTGCGCTAGTTTCCAAACTATAGCGTGCTCTCGACCTCCGCCTCCTACCACGAGAACTTTCATTATCATCCTTTCAATCGATTAATTTTTATCCATTAAAGATAATTCGTAACCTCTACCATGTCAACGGGGTTAAAAGAAAAGGATAAAAAAATTAAAGGCGATTTGGTTAAGAATTTAATCACAGAAAAACCTTTGCATAATATTTATTACCTCGAGATATAATTAAAAGCCGCTACAATTCTGATCTTAACCCTTCTTTCGCTCATCCAGCACTTGACTTTACGACCCGCACGAATTAGAATTAAAGATTATGAAAATAATAATAATCGGTTTATTCATACTCGCACTCGCGACCCTTTCTTGCCAAGAGAAAAAAACAAATACACTACCTACAACACAAGAGACACCCTCGGCACATTCTCAAAAGACTAAAGAGCAATACACACCGAAACTCCCAACTCATAAATTGCAGATAGATACCTTCTCTATAACGGTCGAAGTGGCCAAAAACAACAATGATCGCATGCGCGGCCTGATGTTCAGAACCTATCTTCCGGATACGGCTGGGATGCTCTTCATTTTTGAAGATGAACTCCCGCATTCTTTTTGGATGAAAAACACCCTTATTCCGTTATCAATAGCCTTTATCGACGCGGATTGGGTGATCACTGATATTAAATGGATGAAACCCGGGGACTTATCTAGCCACTATCCATCTAAACCGGTGCTTTACGCCCTCGAGATGAAGCGTGGCTGGTTCTCCAGCCGTGGTATTAAACCAGGCGACAAAGTTAAATTTTCCAATTAGGAGGACGATTTGCGAATAATCGAACATCCAATTCTTACATTTAAAAGAGGCAAAAAAGTAACTTTCACCTGTGATGGCATGCCCTTAGAAGGTTTCGAGGGCGAACCTGTCGCTGCTGCACTTCACGATGCGGGTATCACAACGCTCAGTTATTCTCTGCGACATAAAAGGCCTCGAGGATTTTATTGCGCCATCGGACACTGTAGCAGTTGTCTCATGGAGGTTAATGGCAGACCCAACGTGCGTGTCTGCACAGAACCGCTTTGCGAGGGGATGGTCGTTAAAACACAAGAGGGAAAGGGGGTGTTGAAATGATTCGTGAATGCGACGTGCTCATCATCGGCGGAGGACCGGCGGGGTTAGCAGCTGCCAATGAAACGGTCAAAGCGGGGTGTAAAACCATCCTGCTCGATGACGCCTTCAAACCCGGTGGACAGCTTGTTAAACAAACACATAAGTTCTTCGGTTCAGAGATGGAATATGCTGGGGTCCGTGGAATTTGGATTGCCGACAAACTCCTCGAAAATATCAAAGACAATCCCCTTTTCAAAACCTATCTAAGAACCACTGCCTGCGGGCTCTATGAAGACGGGATCATTACAGCGCTTTTCGAGGATAGCGAATATCTCAAGTTCAAACCAAAAAAACTCATCATAGCTACCGGGGCACTCGAAAAGACAATTCCCTTTCCCGGAAATGATCTCCCGGGTGTCTATGGTGCCGGCGCCGTGCAGACCCTGATGAATGTTTATGGTGTCATGCCCGGCAACCGTGGCCTTATGGTAGGTGCGGGTAACATCGGGTTAATCGTCAGTTACCAACTCAGGCAGGCCGGTGTCGATGTCACCGCTGTCATCGAGGGGATGGATCATGTCGGCGGTTATTGGGTTCACGCCAGCAAAATCGCACGACTAGGTATTCCAATTCGCACACAAACAACAATCCTCAGGACACTGGGCGAAAACCGCGTTACCGGCGCTGTTGTTGCCCAAATCGATGATAATTGGCAACCCCTTCCGGACACAGAAGAACATTTGGAATGCGATTTTATCTGCCTTGCCGTTGGCCTTCTCCCGCTGGTGGAACTTCTGCACCTTGCTGAATGCAAAATGAGATATGTCTCTGAACTTGGGGGAGATGTCCCAATCCGCGACTGGAATATGCGCACTACCAATCCAGATGTTTATGTCGCTGGAGACGCCGGTGGCATCGAAGAAGCCTCCAGCGCCATTGTCGAGGGCGCAATAGCCGGGATTTCCGCTGCGAAAGCCATAGGCGCAGACCTCAAAGGTTATGAAACCCGAAAAGCTAAACTCATCGCCGAATTAGGCGAATTACGCTGCGGGCCGGTTGGAGACCATATACGTTGTGGTCTTGCCGAATGCACACTCGAGGAGGAATTGTGAAAAAATCCATACAAGGAACCGGGATACCCTCACGCGATATGATCGAAGCCACGCTTCCTTCGGCGGAGCGTCGTAAGGCCGGTCCCTATGCGGTCATCGAGTGCTGGCAGCAAATACCATGTAATCCATGTGTGGCATCCTGCCCATTCCATTGTATTGCGGACATGGCGAACATCAACGACCTTCCCGTTCTAGACCATTCGATCTGCACCGGTTGCGGCGTATGTGTCTCACAATGTCCCGGTCTTGCCATTTTCACCATTGATGAGACTTACGGTAGCGAAAACGAGGCTTCCATTCGCATTCCTCACGAATTCGCACCACTGCCTAAAGCTGGCGATGAAGTCCGCGCTTTGGCTCGAGATGGTTCTTTCATCGGCAAGGCTAGGGTCATCAAAGTCCGAAACACAAAATCAAAAACACCTGTAGTGGAGATAGTTATTAAGCATGAATATATTCTCGAGGTTAGAGCAATTGAACCACTTGGGAATGAATAAGGAGGGATTATGGAAGACCAATCAAAACTCGTAGAGATTAAATCTATCAATGCATGGTCTGTTTTTAAGTTAGCGCTTATCGCCTATCTTGTAATAGGCCTCATCGTCGGAGTAATTATTGGCCTTATCGCCGGTCTTGCCGGCGGATTAGGCGCTATGTCCGAATTTCAGAATATACCTTATGCAGGAAGCCTTCTCGGTGCCACTGGAGGTTTTGCCGGTGGACTTCTTTTGGGAATGATATCCGGCCTTCTCTATGGCTTCGTAGGCGGTATAGGCGTGGCAATTGCCGCCCTTCTGTATGATCTTTTTGCCGCCGTGGCCGGAGGTGTAAAAATTCGCTTAAAAGACGGGCAATAGGTTGAAATTCTATATATTATTAATATCATATAAAGTTACTTAAAAATGGAAAAATTATATGAAGCTTTCGCAAAAGGTTTTTACAAGTTTTTAATTTGTTAACAGCACTGGCCTGAAATTGCATCGCGGCTTCGGTGTTGCGATGTTTTTTTATGCATTCAGGAGGAAAAATGAAGAATACAGCGGTTACCATATTAATATTAACCCTCACTCTCACTGCCATATTCGCAATGAACCTCGGACAACAGGAAAACTTCTTGCCCGAGTTCGCGCTAGGCCAACTTGCATTCTCTCCCTTGAGCGATGCAGCCTTGAGAAGCATAGAGGATTTTGCCTATACGGAAAACGCAACTGTCCACAAGGTCACACGAAAGCTTGACATTTATCTTATCTCGTGGAAACCGAACATAGACGATGTTCTTTGGAACGAGGCCGTTCGAACCGGTGACGTGGAAACTCGTGAGCTTCTTCACCGCGCCGCCGAACCCGAGGTTTGGGCGCTTGTTCGAGACCTCGAGGCCACACGCCTTGTCAAATGGGCTTGCCCAAATTATTATCGCTACATTGCCCATGCACCAAATGACCCTTTTTGTATAAATAGCACTGCTACTACCCCCACCGATCCGGTGAACCAATTCGATAAATACCTCATCCATTGCCCGGAGGCCTGGGACATACAGCGCGGCAACGCAAGTATATTACTTGCCATCGTCGATTCCGGCACAGATATTGACCATCCGGATCTTACTGCGAACATTTGGGTCAATCCTGGCGAAGACCTTGATGGGAATAATCTTGTTTATGATCTCGCCGATATCGATGGTGCAGATAACGATTACAACGGCTATATCGATGATCTTTTTGGTTACGATTTTGTGGGCGGAGTTACCGGCGAAGAGAGCACCCCTCCAGATCAAGAGGACTGGAATCCAGATATCCACTCAGATGGCGATGATGGTTGGGGCGAACCCGATCCCAGTGTCGGGAACGGCACCGGTGGATGGATGGGATCCGATGTCGGTGTCTCGCATGGCACTCACTGTTCAGGCGTCTCTGCGGCGGTTATGGACAACGAAAACATGTTCGCTGGCGTCGCGGGTGGCGGAGTCAAAATCATGCCCGTCCGTGTGGGCAATCCCGAAGGCTCTATGACAGTTACCGACATCGCCGCAGGCATTGAATATGCCGCCATTGCCGGAGCTAATATTATCTCCATGAGTCTCGGCGGTATGAGTTCAGAGTCCGAGCCGGTGGAATCTACGGCTATCGCGTATGCCCACAGCGTTGGAGTCACGCTTCTCGCAGCTTCAGGCAATATGGCACCACTTATAACTCCTGTTTCATATCCAGCCAGCGATCCGCTCGTTATCTCAGTTGGAAGCGGCACTGCAGCCGGCCAAAAATCAGAATTCAGTCAGTATGGTTCTAACCTCGATGTCGTCGCCCCCGGCGGTAATTCCTCTTGGTCGGGCGGAACCTCCGAAACTATCTGGTCAACATGGGTAACATCCGTTTTTGAGGCAGCCTCCTCGGCCCTTTCTGCCGGCGACCACACCTATATGAGTGCCGAGGGAACCAGTATGGCCTGCCCTCAAGCCGCAGGAGTTTGCGCACTTATTCTATCACAAAACCCATCACTTACGAATATCGAGGTTAAGGATATTTTAAACTCCTCCGCTACGGACATCGGCTCACCCGGTTTTGACAACGAAACCGGTCATGGCATGATCAACGCATACAATGCTGTCCTCGGAGCAGGAATTACAGAAAACGGCGCGAGGCCCGAGGAAAACGAGATAATCGCCTTGCCGAATCCCTTTAATGCTACATGCAAAATTTTAGCCAAAGGTAATATCACAATATTCGATATTTCCGGTCGAGAGGTTAAAAATCTCGGCACTATCGATGGCACATCAACATGGGACGGCACCGACGATTCCGGCGAGAGCTTGCCGAGCGGAATATATCTGATTAGGGCCATATCCGGCGAGAAGTCTTTCGTCGCGCAAGCGATGCTAATAAAGTAGTCAGGAGTCAAGAGTCAGGATCCACCCATCTAAACCCGTTATAAAATAAACGATAGGTGAAGGGTATTGATTGATTAATTTAGGGGCGTATGGCATACGCCCTTTTTTTATCCGTCGTTGCGATGAGGGCGTAGTTGACAGTCGATCCGTTCGCTACAGTATCGCTTTATCCGTTCTGGAAATACGGATCGGCATGGCCTACAGCAGACGCCAGCGGCGCCGCGTTTTGCTCCGACCAGACTATTTTGCCAAGTGATAACTATTTTTATGGGTCTTCGCAGGCCTCCAGTTTGTCGGCTGGATTTTCTTGGGAAAATTTTTCGACTACGGAGCGAATCCACGCGCCACGCGTGGTTGAGCACGTCGCCTGTCGCCGCTGGCGACCGCGTGGTGGTGGGCGTGGCATTAGGCGGAGAAGTTGCAAAGGTTGTGATATTGGTGATATTGGACCCGGACGGCCCGGACGAACCCGTAGGGGAGCGCCCCGGTGCGCTCCCGCCCGATGGTAAAAACGGGAAGGCACAGGGGCCTTCCCCTACAACGAATCTCACCACAGACATGGTGCGCAAGGCGGCGATGGCAATGCGGGCTTCGCGGGGACGTGGCTTCGATACGCTTCGCAATACGCTTCGCACTCAGCCACCGGGCTTCGACTCCGCTCAGCCACCGGACCGGTCGTTGAGTAGCCGAAGGCGTATCGAAACGCCCCCTACGGAAACGCCCGAACCACCCGACCAAATTGAAACGATTTTTCGCGGGCCGAAGGGCGCTACGGGTGCCACCCGAGAGATAAAACTAACCAACGAATTCAAGGAAAATAAGGGGCATGGGTGGTTGGAGAAAATGTGAAATGTATTCGAAGATAGCAGAAAAAGAAATATATTGTATCTGTTGGTTAAGATAGCAAACCGAAGGAGAAATCATGATAAAGAAAACGTTGTTAATTATTAATCTTTCATTGTTAATTGCGCTCGGCGCTAGCGCGGTGATAATCAACGATATAACAAAAACTTTTGTTACACCATCTGACAGGGATGACGGCCCGACAAAACTACTCGTTCAGTTCGATCTTCCGGACAGTATCGACGACGGTTGTTATATCGAGCATGCCGAGATTGTGATAGTAATCGAACCGGAAACGGACGGCGTGGGAGTCGGGAATCCTCCCGAACTGGCGATTTGCGGCGTAAAACGGGCGTGGTCTTATGGCACGGTCAATTGGGACCATGTTAAAAACTATATCGACGAAGAACAGCAGGTAACGCAGGAATACATTGTCGATGAGGATGGTTATGTTCATTGGGATATTACGGCTTTTGTTCGCGCGTGGGCTTCGGGTGGCGCGAATAACGGGCTTATAACCAAGCCGCGAAGGGAGTCCGACGTGTTTGATATAAACCCACTATATCCGCCTCGCGTGGAAATCGAGTTCTTTTATGTAGAGTAACCAATTTATGAATAGCGTAAATTCAATAATATTTATTTTCGTCT
>JAGLDC010000099.1 GCA_023145965.1 bacterium
ACGACAAGTCCGAGCTATAAATTGCATCTGTATGGGACCTCGAACAATGCGGCTGACGTTTATTCGGAAACCGATGCCGCAAGGGTGGTCAAACATTGGTTTGTGAATGCCGGCCGCAGTTGGTCGGTAGGTCAATTGGGAACGACGGCGGCACCGAATTATCAATTTAGGATTACAGACGAAACGGTTGCGCAAGCGAGGTTGGCGATAAATACCGATGGCAACGTCGGCATCGGGACGACGACACCATCGGCGAAACTCGAAGTTGCAGACGGCGACGCTTTAATCTATGGTATCACCGTAGGGAGAGGTTCTGGAGCTTTTTTGGCAAATACCGCCGTCGGATATAGTGCGCTTAGGGTCAACACAACAGGAGACAACAATACAGCCGTAGGATGGGGTTCGCTTTATACCAACACAACAGGAGAGTGGAATACAGCCGTGGGATGGGGTTCGCTTTTTAAAAATACCAGCGGAAAGTGGAATACCGCTACCGGTGTTATCGCTCTTGATAATAACACTTCTGGAAGTTACAATACTGCTTATGGAGTGAGTGCGCTTATGTCCAACACCACAGGGCAATACAACTCTGCTTTTGGATATGCCGCTTATCAAGGCGGAACTTATTCCTATTCGACAGCCATTGGTGCGATAGTCTCTATAACCGCAAGCAATCAGGTGAGAATTGGATGGAATGCCACGAGCATAGGAGGACCGCAAAACTGGACAAATACCTCCGATGGAAGATTTAAAATCGATGTAGAAGAATCGGTACCGGGTTTAGCTTTTATTACCAAATTACGTCCGGTAACTTATCATTTTGACCCCGATGCCTTTGCGAAATTTGTAAAATTACCGGATAGCTTGCGAATAAAAGAGTGCGAACAGTTACAATCTTCTATGTTGCGAACAGGATTTATTGCACAGGAAGTTGAATCTGTCGCATTTGAACTTGGTTACGATTTCAGCGGCGTCGATGCTCCCAAAAACGAGAACGACTACTACGGCCTTCGCTATGCCGAGTTCGTCATGCCGCTGGTGAAAGCGGTGCAGGAACAACAAGATATGATCGAATCGCAGAATAAAATTATCGAACAGCTTATGCAACGCATCGAAGTGCTGGAGAATAAATAGATTACGAAATTATGATCGAACAGATTCAAAATATCAACCGTCATTGCGAGGAGCATAGCGACGTGGCAATCTCCTCGAAATGCAATGAGATTGCGACGCTCCTTACAGTCGGCACGCGCCGACTGGCGGTCGCTCGCAATGACAGCGCATCCGGCGGCAACAAAATTTCCGTAGGGGCGTATTGCATACGCCCGTCCGACGGCGGAAACGGTAGAACAGGCATTCTTGCCTGTTCGGCGTGGACAGACAGGGATGTCCGTCCTACCGGATTGTTAGGAGAGATGCAATGAAAGATAAATTCCAAATACTCGTGTGGCAAGAGCCGCCGTATTTTATCGCGAAGTGCCTCGATCTGAGCATTGCCAGCCAGGGCAAAACGCGCGAAGAAGCGCTGGAGCGCCTTAAGGAAGCAGTCGAATATTTTCTCGAAGATAACCCGGAACCGGTCGAATTGCATGAATACGAACTTGGTCAGATAGGCATCGGTGTCTAAACTTTATTCGGCAGGAAAGATAGTCAAAGCGCTGTTGAGAGCCGGATGTTGCTATGTCGGTCAACGAGGGAGCCATATTAAGATGCGTCGAAAAGTCGGCAATAAGATTCGCACTATAATTGTCCCAAACGACAAAGAGGTCGCTCATGGCACATTCAACGCTCTTTTGGAGCAAGCAGGTATGACAATCGAGGAATTTAGAAGCTATTTAAGATAAAACAAGAAACATTATGAACGACCACATTCAAAATATTAATCGTTATTGCGACGTGGCAATCTTCTCGAATCACAACGAGATTGCCGCGCCTACGGCTCGCAATGACGGCGTTGGGGACATCGAAAACGTCCGTAGAGGAGGGTCTTGTGCCCTCCCTAATATCGCCACTGCGGCGATAATCGACGAGACTACATCGCCATTCGAAACCCAGGGCAAACAAATTGAGGAACTCATACGTCGAATCGAGAAGTTGGAAAATAAATGAAAAAGGTTAATTTTGCATTCGATGTTAATTTAATGATAATTGCATTACTAATGCGCTTATCGAATGTGTGTATCAGATAAGGGGAAACCATGAATATCAAAACAACTGTTTTTGCTTTGATTTTAGTTATGCTTTTTGGGCTTTCAATAAATGCAGCAGATGTAATAAAGTATCCGATCGATGGTAATGCTTTCTATGATATTGGTTCCATAGTCCGAATAAATGGTTCTGGTTTATTGGAGCTATGTGATGAGGGGGAAACTCCAATAGGGATTATTACAGCTTATGAATTTGTCGCTGGGACTTACTATAATTATTGCATCAGCAATTCTGGGATTGAATATGTAATTATAGCAGCTACATCTGAATGGGTTTACTCTGGAGATAACTTGGTTTGCACTAACAACGGTAAAGTTAAGAGAATCCCAGATCCACCAGATGGTTATGTTGTGGGAGTGGCCCTTGAAGATGGGACTCCGGGTGAATCGATTAAGATGGTGATTAACATCGTCACCGGAGGCGGCGATGCTGGAGGCGAATATAACCAGACTATCACAACGGGCGCTGGGCTTGCTAATGCTGAACCACCGGGAAGTAGCGAAGACCTAGCAATTGATCTGGACCTCACTACAGATGGAGGTCTCGAATTTGCCGGTTCAGGTGATGCCAGAACCATCGGAGTGAAGTTTGGAACGGGACTTTACGATGTAGCCCGCGGATACCACACACATACAGGTGAGTTCGACAATTACAATCATTGGAAACTGTATGTTAATTATACGACTCATACCGATATACCCACAGGATATATTGTTAATTTTAATGCGGGAACAAATATTACACTCGATCATTCGTCACTTGGAGGAGTGGATAATATTACTATTAATAGCACGGGAGGCACTGGCACCGGAGATGGCAATAATTTCCCCACTTCGATGTATTTCAATCCCGGCACTGGAAACTTATATCTAGATCGAACGGGTTTGGCAACATTAGATGCGAATTTGGATGGGAGATACTCCGAACCGGGACATACGCATGGTCAGTTACACGACCGTGCACATTCGCTTCATAGTTCCGATGACCATAACAATGTCTCGGTATCGGGTTTGATAACTGGAGATCTTCTACTCTGGAATGGAATGGTATGGTTTAATTACGCTTCCACCAATTTTTCTACAAGCGCGCATGATCATTCTCTCACCCATCCTGCTACGGGCGATGTTACGGGTTCTGGTAATGTTGATGGGAACTGGCCACTGACTATCGGCGATAATAAAGTTACGACAAACAAGATTCTCAATAGCAGTGTGACTAATGCTAAGTTGGCTAACATGGGAGCTAATACAGTAAAAGGTAACAGTTTAGGTTGGGAGGCTACGCCCACGGATATTCCAATTGGGTCCGATCAGGTTCTTGGAAGGCTCTCTGGAGGATCCATTCAAGGGATTGATTTTGGAACTGCTTCTGAAACGGTGGCTTGGGGTAATCATACACATGCGGGAGTCTATGATAATTATGACTCATGGACTGCAAGGCCCAATGATGGTGGTTCGGCTATTGAAGTTACAGCTGGCACGGAGCTTATCTTCGATGGTATCGGTGGCGCTACTGTCACGCGAGGCGCTGGGAATACAATAACTATTGATGCTTCTGCTGCAAGTGGAGCTAATTACTTTGTAAATGGTGTAGATTTCAATACATTAAACGGATATTTAACGCTTACTCGCCTTGGTTTATCAGATCTCTCGGTCAACTTAGATGGCAGATATTCACAAGACAGTCACACTCACAGCCTTACATTCTCTGGTGGCGATGTTATTGGATCGGGGATTGTTGGTGGAACGTGGGCTTTAGCCTTGAACAATACTGGAGTTACTTCGGGTGAATATGGTAACACCGGAGCAAATGTTCCATGGATAACGGTCGATGCAAAAGGAAGACTTACTTATGCAACAAACCGGGCTATCACTGCCGCCGATATCGGCGCATCGTCGACATCGCATACGCATAGCCTCGAACACACCGGCGACGTCACAGGAAGTGGTGATGTTTCGGGCACATGGAATTTGACTATCGGCGATAATAAGGTGACAACCAATAAAATAGTCAATAGCAATGTTACGAATGCTAAATTGGCCAACATGGCTGCATATACTATAAAAAGCAATCCTTATGGATGGAGTGCCCAACCAAGCGATATCTCCATTAGTAATAATAAGGTGCTCGGAAGGTTAGATGGAGATATTACCCCGATAGATTTTGGCACCAGTTCCGGAACCGTTGCATGGGGAGATCATACACACGATAATATGTTATCCGGCACAGGCACTTCAGACTATAACGCATATTTCGATGGAACTAACTCCTTGGCTGCGGAACAATATGTCGCAGTTTCGCGCGGAGGTCTAGGGTCAGATATGACAGCGAGTGGTGTCGGTAATTTGATATATTCGACTTCGACAAGTACTTATTCGACTTTGTCTTCTGAAGATGAGGGTAATGCGCTTATCTCACACGGTTCCGGAGTTGCCCCATCATGGGGGAAGATACAGCTTTCCGGTTCTTTATCCCATATTGAGGGTATATTGCCAGTCGAGAGAGGTGGAACTGGGCGATCGAGCCACACATCGAATGCGCTTATTACCGGAGGAAGCTCCTCTACGGAGCCCCAACAAAGTCTTCCTAATAGCTCTACTTCTCGGACTATTTTACAAAGCTCTGGTTCTTCATCCTTACCAACCTGGTCGAGCGCGACCTATCCTTCGACAATAGCGGCAAATAGAATACTCTATTCGACCACCACTAACACTATTGACGGATTAGTGCCTTCAGGAGCGAACACATTCTTGAAATGGACAGGTTCGACTTACACTTGGGATGTTCCTGCGGAAGGAATTAGCGGAAGCGGCATCAACAGTAAAGTAGCTTTCTGGACCGATCCGTCGTCTCTTTCATATAACTCGAATTTCCACTGGGATAATATAAACATGCGTCTCGGGATCGTGACGAACGAGCCGACAGCGAATTTACATGTCAAGGGAACTGCGCGTTTAGAAAGCTTACCCTCTAACACACAAAATACAATTCTCACAGTTGACTCATATGGTAATGTGTATAAACGTGCCTCCGGCGATTGGACTGGCGGAACCAATTATTGGACGCTTTCCGGATTGAATCTTTATCCAAATAGTACGTCATATAATATCGGCGTGGGAACTTCCAGCCCCAGCGCAAAACTTGATATCGTTGGAGATATCGAGGTAAATGGAGACATACTGCAGGTGGATAAAATCTATTGTAATCAAGTCGATCCGATTTCAGAGATCGGTGGGAAAAGATATTCAACTTGGTGTTGGGAGGGTATAGGCCTTCGCACAGATGTTGTCGCCGTTGGTCAACTGTCTAATGGGTTTTATGAAATAAATCTTGCACAAGAACCCGAAAGCTCGGACTTGTGGCTATTTTATCACATGGTTGCCGAAAGCACTATTGTTCCTTTCGTTACACCTCAAGCCGAAGCCTATTTAATGGCCAAAATGGAGGGTAGCAAGCTTATAGTTAAGGCTATTTCCGGCGATATGGAGGCAAAATTCAGTTTAAGATTATCCGGAAAGAGAATCGATATGATTGCCCCACCGGAGGAGCTTAATACGAGCGAGTTCGATACGAAATTTTATCTCGATCTCGATAAATACGATAGAAACGGCGGGTTAAGGTAAAAGTAAGAGCCAAAAGATGAATAGGGAGAGATAATGGAAATAATTCCAAGGAAGACAAGCTTTAATTCGGATAAGCCTGTTTTCGGTTTGAATAAAAAGCGGACAAGAGCGTTATTCTCCGTAGTAAAATCTATGCTTTTTTTCTTTTGTTTAGCTGCTGTTGTTGTAAATTATAATGAAATCGAATATCAGAAGGAAAAATTCAGTTCGGAGATGCTTGTTACATCCGAGATGATGGAGGATATGAAAAAGGCCCAGAAATATTTGCCACAGAGAATTGTTCCTGAAGGTGGTGATAGGCCGGCGATAAATCGAATTGCATATACTCCGGGGGAAATATTTAGCCATAGAAACAGGCCAAATCCTGGAGAAGAGCTACCGGATTCTTCCTTAATGGAGGCTATGGGCTTCGGATCGGATATCCGTTTGATGAATGATGGTTATTTAAACCACCATGCCGATATATGCACCGATCCTACGAATGGCAATATTCATGTTGTATATAGAAAAGACGGCATGGGAATTTATTATAAAAGATCGACGAATGGAGGCGCGTCGTTCTACTCTGAACAACACATTTCAAGCGAGACCTATTACGATTACTCGAGAATAGCCGCCAGAGGGAATTACGTTTATATAGTTTCAACCTTAATGAATAGTTCAGGTTATCCAAAATATATACACTATTGGATATCCTCAAATTCGGGTGGGAGTTTCAGTGGGCCTTATAATCTCTATGGATCGAGTAGCGATCTTCGATATGTTTATCTACCGGATGTCACAATCGACGAGAGTAACTACGCCTATATTTTCTTTACACGTATCGTATTCGACGATGGCGGTTCATGCGATTCTCCAGATTGGAATTCCGGTAATATTGTTTATTATTACACAACAAATTATGGAGCTAGCTGGAATGGCTATCGCACTGCTACAACAAACTCTAATGCTGGCGTTTTTGCCAAAGTTGGATGGATAACCGCAAATAATGAGACTTCTCCAGGATATGCGGATATTCATATATCTGTTATGTATGATCAGGGAGCTCGTTTCTTCGACTATAATGAGCAAGCTTTCGATCTATATTATACTCGGGTTAATAATGCCGCTGGAAGCTGGTCGCGGGGACCTTTCACTTTGATTCGATCTCATTCGGGAACAAATGAATCCTATGCTTGGTGGAACGGTATCGCCTGTCGTGGAAATTATGTCTATTTAGGTTATTTATACAACAACACCGTAGCCGCTTACAAACGGTCTTCAAATAACGGAACCTCATGGTCATCGGGTAGTCCGACGTGGTCTGGTTATAAGTTTATTACTTTCGCTTGCGATAACTATTCCAATCCGATAAACACAATAAATCAAACAAGCTATAACACTTACACTAGCTCCTCGGAGAATAACGGTTCGACTTGGTGGCCTTTTACTCGCTCAAACGATATAGCCGGTGAATCGGTTCAGAGTGTATCTTCAGGGTATTTTACCTCTGATTTGCGTCGATCCGATGTTGTTTGGACAGATTGGTATGGTAGTGGTGACCTTTATTACGATAAATGTAAGCAATGGCGCTGTGTTATAACATTGACCGGCGTCGATGCATCTCATCCTGTTACTACCGAAGCTTATACAATCTGGGGTCAAGCGCAAAGTCTGACATATACCTCCTCGGGGACATATGCTATATGGGTCGATGCGGGATACACGCTTAGATTCCCCTCCAGCACAGGAGGCTCCGATCCGAGGACTACCACGGATACCAGAAGCTGGACCGTTAATTCAGCTGTTACTGCAACAATAAATTATTCAGGCAGTGGAGTCTGGGAAGGTGATGTTAGCACTAACTGGGATACTCCCGGTAATTGGGGTGGTTCTATGGTTCCAACTGCTGCTATGCAGGCTATTATTCCGGCATCCCCGATAGGGCCTTATTGGCCAAAGAAAACTGGGAATATTGTTATCGGTGGATCGGGCGCTATTTGCACGAGTATAACAATGGGCGGAAGTTCGCAGCTTACAGTAACCGGCAATTGGACGAATAACGCGACTTTCACCTGCGGAACAAGCACTGTTATTTTTTATGGAAGCGGAACAACAAGTCTAATTTCTGGCTCTAATGTCACTACTTTTTACAATATGAAAATAAACGTGGGAAAAATTGTAAATGTTGATTCGACAATTAGAACTGGAACTAGTATTGACTGCTATGTCAAATGGCTAAATACCTCCAATGACGGAAGTTCACCCGGAGGAAAACTCAATCCTCAAGGAGCAAGGATTCAATTTTATGATTAAACGGCAAAGATTATGAAGATTAAATATCTAATTGCATGTGTCCTGTTTGTAATAGCTCTGTTTGCTATACCGGAAACCATGAATTATCAAGGTAAGCTTACCTCCCTCGATGGTGTTGCTTTTGAAGGTGTCTTAACCGTTACTTTTTCCATTTACGATGTTGAAACAAGTGGTTTTCCACTCTGGACAGAAAATCAAGATGTAACTTTTGTAAAAGGTCTTTTTGATGTCCAACTCGGTTCTATGGTTCCTTTATCCGATTTTCTCGATTTTTCTGATGAGTATTTTATCGAAATAGCTATTGGTGGAGATGTTTTAAACCCTCGTCAACCGCTTACTACTGTGCCATATGCATTTAGGGCAGCGATTGCCGATAGTGTGGTTGGAGGAGGAGGAGGGGGTAATAATCTCGACGAGGCCTACGACGCGAGTCCATCCGGGAGCAAACGAATCGACGCCGACGACGGCGCGGTCGAGATTGTTAGCGGGTTGTTCAATAGTCCGCTGAGCGTAACTTCGAATAGTATCGCCGATGCTGCGATTTACGCAACGAATGCTCCGGGCGGCAACGCCATCTGGGCGGATGAAAATATATTTGCCAACAACGCGAATATAATCGCGAAGGGCGACGTTCGGGTCGAGGACGCTTCGGGCTACACCGCCGGTCTCGTCGGCGGTAGCGGAAATCTCTGGCTTCACGGCCGAATCGAGATGAACAACGACCGGACTATATTTGCTCGGAATTCTACGGGCGACCTCAAGGGGATACTCACGCCGCTTAACGGCGCGGACGACGTGATCCTCTCGATGGCCGACGGGAATAATTTTTACATTCAGGACAATACATATAGTAATGTAGCGCAATTCGCGGGCGGCGATGTCGCGCTTTATCTGTTCGGCGACCTTTCCGTTTCCGACGCTCTTTACATCGGCGATGTTCCGCAAGACATGACTGCGGATTCGGTGCTCACCATCGATGGTGGTCAGGTTAAAAAGGTTGCGGCTTCGAGTTTGAGCGGCGCAGATAGCGATTGGCAGATCGGAAGCGGAATTATCTATAACATGACCGATAATGTAGGTATCGGGACATCGACGCCGTCGAGCAAGCTAACGGCTGTGAACGATTTCGGCAGTTCGGACGGTATCGTAGTCAAAGTCGATGCAAGCGGCGGCTCCGGCATGGAATATCCCGTTATTTACGGCATTAACAGCGACGTTAATATGACGAGCAACGGCAGCGGTATCGGCGTCTATGGCAGGGGACACGGCGGCACAGCAGCGATCGTCGGAATTGGATTGTGGGGATCGGCTTATTCGACGAGTGTTTCGAGCAATCTCAAGGGTGTTATCGGCCAAATAGAAACCGGAAGCGTTCCCGCCCCGGCGGCGGCAATATACGGCGTTGTGGGAGACGTTGGTGTTGCGTATAACGGCCCCTGGTCGGGCTTCTTCACGGGTGCGCCGGTGCGTATACCTAACATGAGCGTCCCTTCCGCCACCGATGACGGCGCTATCTATTATGACACCGACGACAATAAGATGTATTATTACGACGGCTCGACATGGGTTGAAATGGGAAGCGACAACGACTGGGCGTATTCGAGCGGTTCCGGGCTGACGGGGGACATATATCACACCGGCAACATCGGCATCGGCACGACAAGCCCGAGTTATAAACTCGATGTGGCCGGCTATCTCCGTGTCAATTCTACATCATATCCCGGGCGCGACTACCGGATTCAGTGCGGCAGCCGTCAGCAGATATATGCGAGCAACGACCTCGTGGAATATGTGGATGGCAATAAGGATGTTATTGTCGGGGTAACCGGACCCAATAATGATTTTTATATCTGCAGTGGCACGGAAGGCTCCAAGTTTTTCACCGCCGAGGGCACGAACCAACGAATCGGCATAGGAACGATCAGTCCATCGCAAAAACTTGACGTGAACGGAAATGTAAAGGTGGGCGATGCTCTTTATGTCGGTAGCGTTCCAGACGACGCCGTCGCGGATTCGGTGCTCACCATTGATGGTGGGCAGGTCAAAAAAATCGCGACGAGTAGCATAAGCGGTGCGGACGCCGATTGGCAGATCGGTAGTGGAATAATTTATAACACTACCGACGATGTCGGCATCGGGACGAGCAGCCCGGAATATGAACTCGATATCCGCGAAAGTATGGGTATCGCGACGACCGACGAAGCGAATTTCCTGACCATAAGCGCGTTGCCGTCTAATGGCCCAACTTTAAGGTTCAATTCCGACGACGATTTGATTTTCGCATCGGGACTTATTTATAGTGGTGTATCCTCTTCGACCGAGAGAATGCGCCTGACCGGCGACGGCAATCTCGGTATCGGTTCGGATGCTCCGTTATCGATACTCAGCGTGAATGGAGATGGTTATTCCAGCGCGGCTCTTTATTCGGGCGATGACGGTTATACATACGCGGCGCGTTTTGATGGCACGGTTATCGCCGAAGACGGCGGGCTGTTTCAGGCACACCTTTTGAGCGGTAATTATGCAGTCTATGCGAGAATCGGATCGGCTACAGCTACGGATAAGCGTGCAGTTTATGGCCTTGCAGACGGCGGTAACGGCACTAAATACGGGGGATATTTCGCCACGACAAACACAGGCAATAATTATGGAGTTTTCGGTCGTGCTTCATCTGGCACAATCTCTTATGGTGGTGCCTTCGAGGCTCGTATTGCGAGTAATCAGAATATCGGGATTTTCGCGAGCGACCAGAATCCGCCAGTCTATCCTTTCGGCTCTGGAATAAGCTATGCAGGTTGGTTCGACGGCGATGTTATGACAACCGATAGAACCTATTTCGGCGATAGCGACGTCTATATCCGTCAGGACGGCTCGAACAACATGGTCTTGCGCGATCCGAACACGAACGGCGGATCGGAGGTTACGCTTTCGGATCTCTATAGCGGCGGCGCTTTTATCCAGAACCAATCGTCGAGTTGGCAGGATGGCTGGTTCCAGATACAAAAAGAGATCACGACAACGCAGGACGCCATCGCCGAGATCGATTTCAGTGCGGATATAACAGGAGGTTACGGTTCGGCTTACGGTGTCAATGTTACCTCCGACACATTGCAGGACAAGGGCGTTATGATAGGCGTCCTCGCCTC
>JAGLDC010000100.1 GCA_023145965.1 bacterium
TCTCGACCCGTTTTCATTGATAATCTCTGAACGGAGGAACTCTATTTCGCGCGATCCGGTATCTCCGATATTCGTCGTTATCTGTATTCCGGTGCGGGAAACAGACCTGACCATTATAGTCCCCTCCGAGGTTTCACTATCGTCGGGTTCTTCGATACCCTCTATCATCACCATGCTCCAATATGTCCCCATCAGGCTTGTATTATTCGGGATACGCACCTCGTATTCCAGTTTGAATCGGTCTTTTGCCGGAATTGTGAAAATATCTGCATTGAAGGTTATCCATTCGGCGTTCGAACGTGGATTTTCTCCGGGCGACCCGTAGTGTGTCCTTCCTTTGAAATTGTATTCCCGGTCCGTTTGATAGACCTTGACCTGCTGTGGTTCCGCACCGGGATTGCTGATGACGATAGTCCCTCGATAGGTGCCGCCCGGTTCAGCGTTTATTAGCTTCGATAAACCACCAATAACGTTAACACCGGCCTCGACGCTGAAAGATATTATCAGCAGAAGTAAGATTATAATGTGGTTTCGTTTGTTGTTCTTCATCGTTTCCCCCTGTATTAAAAATAATGGAATGATATTATATCAGAATTTGCGTTCGCGTTCTTTTTTTGTTTTAGATAAGGATTTTATGGCTCCCGGTTTCTGTGAAGACTCGACGTCCACCGGGATTTTATCGATTGATTTTTCCATAATGATGCAATCTTTACGTCGATTAACATCCCTGTCAAAAATAGTTCTGCTATCAAAAATGTTCCCAGATTCTTCGGGATGTCTACTTTTGCTTTCCTGCGTATCGACAATGCGGTATTGCAGAGGGATATCGTGAGGAGCAACGTTTATTGTTGCGGAGACTCCCGATATTTTCTCACGAATATTGATGTCGTTTCTATCGCCGCTACCGGTGAATATCTCCCCGAACTCAGCGGTTAACTCGATATACGCGCCGCCACCCGAAATGCTCCCCGAACCGCCACCGTCGGATGTCCTCATTATATAAAGGTGTAGTTCTTCTGGATAACCGGAACCCGCGATTTTCGCTTCGACAGCCCATTCGTCCGTATCGCCGATTGTTCCGGAAACATCGATAGTCACTATGTCCAATACGCTTTCGTGGATGTTCGGAAAATCCCCACCGGGTCCACCTACTATATCAGTTTCGGAGAGGGATTTCGACCAATCGCCACCGGTTAGGGTAATGCCTATCGCAGAATATATCTGAACCGGAGATATAAGTAAAAGGAGAGATATAAAAAGAAACAACGATCTTAATTTGCACATTGTTTTATTCCTCGATGTTTGATCAATAGGGAGGAGAATAAACTCCCCCCTATTAATTCGGTATGCTGGCTGGAGCTACTATTCTATTACCGCGTCTTCCGTCAGCGTGTAAGTAATGAGAATCTCCGTTTCGGCCGCAACAAATAACTCTTCAGGATGTTCCGCATCGAGGAACACCGAGATAGTGAGGTTAGGGCCATCGGTCGCTCCGGTTCCGGTCTGGCCACTGCCAATGGCCGTAACGATATCCGCCGCATCGTTATCATCGACGGTAAATGTCGTGCTCGTTTGGGTTCCGCAAGTTCCGGTTCCACCGGGCGCGCCTGCAGCAATCGTCATTTTTAATCCCTGGAGCATGGTATCCAGCTCGGCGGAGATAGTGCGGGCATTGCCCTCCACGACGGTTGAAGTGTATTGGAGATACGAGTTTGCGTCCGGGCCGGTATGGTCTAGTGTATCACCTTCTGCGGTAGGTGCTGTGAACGAGAAGTCCCCGAGCGCACCGCTGTTGTCGATCATCGCTACTTCGGCGATAGTGATGTGTGTCGTGTCGTCTGCCGTATCTTCTGCCGCGAACCCGATTCCGGCGAACGCGAAAGCAACGATTGCGATTGTGATTAGTCTTTTCATCTTGATTCTCCTTGTTCTTTGGTTTGTATCCAATTTTTTTGGATTACATTTGTTTTCTTGATTCAAATACGTTTTTGGTTCTGATTCCACATTTTTACATTCCTTACTCCTTTTCTTTGAATTTTCAAAAATCAATGTTATCAAATTTTCTTCGATTCAAAGATTAAATAAATTATCAAACATTACAATACTTGAAGAATGCGGATGAAATACGGGGATTAAACCAGTATTTTTCAGCTTAAGTTATTAGAGAGATTTGAGATAGGAGAGCAGGCATACGGATTTGCTCTTGATATTCAGCTTTTTGCGAATATTATCTCGATGGAATTCGACGGTTCTTGGCGAGATGATAAGCGCTAACGCTATCTCTTTTGTAGAGAGTCCGTTTTTTATCATATTGCAGATTTCGACCTCTCTCGAGGAGAGAGAATTTGCTTTCCTCAAAAGGCCAACCCCGAAAGACGATGTGATCTCCTCTATCGACTTCTCGATCAGATCGATATAGACATCATCCTCCGGTTGCCCGAAAGATTTCAACCTTTCAAGTAGTGGAAGAAGCATGCATTCAATATTTGCGACCATTTGTTGTTCGATTTTTACTTTTTCGACACTCAATTGGCTAAGCATTTCCCTGAATGCAGCATTTTTCTGATCGAGGTGGATATTCTGCTTTTTAAGTGTTTTTTCGCTTTTGCGTAAAGCCCACTCGGCTTTTATGAGGTCCTGTTCGAGTAGGATATCTTTTATCGCCTTTTTAGTGATTTCGGGTAGATAATCGAGGATATTCGCGTCTTTAATGAGGTAATCCCTCGCACCGAGTTTCATCATCTCGATCGCTATCTTGACATCGTCCTGTCCAGTAAGCACGATAAACGGCGTATCGAGGTTGTGTTTATGCATCTCAACAACGAATTCCTTGCCGTCGATGTCGGGGAGTCTGTAGTCGAGTAAGTTGAGTGTATCGGGATATTCGGACATGAATTCGAATGCTTCTTTTCCATTATAGGCGCCGGATGTTTTGAAACCGGCTCGGTTAAGTTTTTTTTGAATTAGCGAATTAAGTGGTTTGTCATCCTCAATGACAAGCACATTCCATTTCGTCATTTCGACTGTATCCACAGCATTGCTAATATTGACTTGAGCACTCATTTCATACCTCCACCCTAAAATATATACAAAGCGAACGTCTGTCAAGTAGAATAATTAATATTTTATTCACTTTATCTCTACAATTTATAATATATGTGCATTCTGTGGGTGGTTTTCGAACCGCCACTACAAACGAAAAACAACAAACCTCTATACAAAAACGAAAACAGATTATTTGTTAGATATATTAGCGTTG
>JAGLDC010000101.1 GCA_023145965.1 bacterium
CGATAAGCGCGCTGGCGTCGGCCCAATAGTCGCAATCGAAAATCTCCTCCATCGCCCACGCGCAAAAGCCCATGCCGAACTCGTCCGCCGCCACGGCCTTCTTGTGCGGGTCGTCTATTTTCAAATCGAGCGCGAGTGCGCCCTCGCCCCCAAACGCAAAGCCGTATTTCCAGAACGGATATAGCGACATCGTGGCAAACGGGTTCTCGGAAAGATTCGCCTCGCCGATAGTTCGGCACAAATGTATCGGCAACAGCCGCCGCAATCCTGTCATATCGCCGCAATCGAAATCGCGGAATTCCACCGATACGCCGATCTTATCGTGCAGCGTGTCGAACATCGCGGAAAACGCGGGCACCTCGTCCTCGTCGAGATGAACGATGACTTTGTTGTTTTCGATTGTAATATTCATCTGTTCCCCTTCTTCGCCGAATCGCGAAGCGTTGAGGGCGATCGCCCGTTGGCCCGTGCCGACCGATTACCTGATTGTTTTCGCTTGTGATGTCAATTTTACCCCCTCTGTCCTTCGGGTTTCTCCCCCTTGCTAAGAGGAAGTAGCGCTAAGCGCCGATGGGGCTATATCGCCATAATAGAGTGTATTCATTTTGCTCCAGCTTCAAAAACTCAATACAAATTTAATGCCGCAATTCCGTTAATGCAATGATTATCTTAGCCGATATTAAGCCAGCCATGGCGCTTGCCCGGCATGAAGGGTGTACGCACCAGTTCGAGCGCCTTGCCTTCATATTGGAACATCGCGGAGAACGCCGAGAACTCGTTCGGTGTAAGCTCTATGATAACTCGCCCATTTTCCAATAGAATTTGCATAGCACTTATAAGAGAATATGCCGATGCCATCTTGTCAAGAAGAGTGTGTGAAAAATATGGTAATTTTTTAAGGAGTGACGTCGAAAGAGAATAAAAAGGTCGGCCACAGCGATTGATTCCCGATCGGGGTCGGGAATGACCGTCGGGCATCCCTTCGGTGGACATTCCATATTTTACATTATCATTTACTTCGTCAGCGTCATTATTCCCCAGTCGCGGTCGGCGATATAGAGAATGTCGCCCTCAGGCGCAATTGCGTAAGAATACATACCGGCGATGTTCTGTATCGGTATCGGGTTCGATGGATCGGTTATATCGTAGATCGTTGTTCCACCAGAACCGTAGGATACAAAGCAGTAATCGCCGCAGATCGAAATATCCTGTGCATTACCGACCTGTTGGTCGGCGCGCCCAATAATCACAGGATCGGATGGATCAGAGAAATCGAACACCGTTAATCCGGCTATGCCATCGGCCACAAAGCAATGATGTCCGGAAATAGCCATCTTATCGGCCTCGCCGGGGGTATCCATATGTGCAATTATTGAGTCTGCATTATCGGCTCGAGCAATATATATACCTACCTGCCCGCAAGCTACGAAAAATAGACTGTCCGAGAATGCGACCCCATAGGTAAATCCATTGGGATCAACACTTCCGCGCGGCGTAACAAAATAATCAGTAGTATCGTGAAGATCATAAACGAAACCACCGTCATCGTAGTCCGCAAATGCAATGAATAATGTATCATGGTATCTTATTCCATCAACATCTTGTGTTCTTCGAGCAAATAACCCTGCCCAATTCTCCTGAATTGGTGCAAGCGGATTGGTAATGTTATACCAGAGAATAGGGGGATTACCTCGGTAGTCAGCAACCACCATGAGGTTTATTTCTTCGTCGATCCAAATGGCGCGGTTTTCGTATTGACCGCTGGGTTCGTCCCAACCGACCTGAACCGGATTTAACGGATCGGTTCTATCGCAATACAGAAGCCCCGCGCTTCCGTCGCCGACAAAAAGATAGTCGCCATAGGGATATATGTCGCGCGGATAACCTCGAGTTGACATGGTATCGACAAGCCTATATGGATATTGGTCCACCGAAAAATTTAATGTATCTGACCAATGAGCGAATTCGGTCTCATCCTCGGTTCGAGCGCCTACAGTCCAGCAATAGAGGCCATCAAAAAAAGGAATATTCGGTGTAGTTGAACTCGAGAATTCATATCCCTCAAAAACTGGATGCTCAGGATCTCCTTCAGGCCAGACCTTTATAGCATAACCGTTCGATTGAGGATAACTATACCAATCTAAATAGACTCGAGTGTCGTTGAGTATTGCTATCTCATCGGGAACAGTCTGTATTACCCTCTGCGAGAGCTGAAAAGACGATATTTCCGACAAATGGCATGTTTCCGAGCCCTCGATGACTCCCACCTGCCAATAGTATTCTCCATTCAATAGACTAAAATCAGGATATAGAACCGATGACGGAACGCGATATTCTAGTGTTTCGGGCGAATCATCCGACCAAAGAAAAAAAATATACTTCTTTGCGCCGGGGTAGGCATCCCAGTCGAAACCCTGGTCCATATCCAATACTTGTGTTTCGTTAACAGGTCGTAAAAGCTGAACTTTGAGCGATTCCTCCGGCGGAAGCGTTCTTTTACCACAACCAGAAAAAAGGGCTATGATGCACAAACCAAGAATAAATGTTATTTTTTTCATTTAATCACCTACGATAGAGTATTCCAATCTCAGCGAGATTATTGAGCGTGTGAAATCCTTGTTATAACCGATATCATAATTGGGTGAGTCGGCATTGCGAATAGTAAATAAGTATTCGAGTTCGATGGTTGTTTTGTCATCGAAATTGTATGAGATGAACGGCTTGAAATCGGCGCGAAGGTCGCGCCTACCAACATGAAGATAGTCCACTGAAAAATCCTTTTCCGAGGAATAGAATCTTTGCGATAGCTCTAAGCTCAAACCAAAAAGATATTTGTGCGTGAATAAGAAAACTTCTTTGGATAAATAGCCTTCAATGCGATCTTCGACGTAGGAAATATCAGTTTCATCGGAATCTTCGAGTGATTCACCCTCATTGTCAAACCCACGAGCGAAATATGCGCGATACGCATAATTAATTTTCACGTATATCGGCCCGCTCCAGCGCCAAACAGGGCCGATTTTGTAACCGACTCCATCATATTCGGGGAAATTAGCATTGTATTCCTTATATTCAATGTTACCGGCGATGCCGAAAGAATGATTTTTGAACAGGTCATACCGAATATCCAAATTCCCCCGTGACATCGAATATTCACTCCAATACTTGGCCGAAGCCGAATAATCGTCGTCTGTATAAAGAGCGATGGTGTATTCGGGTATTAAAGCATAGGATAGGTCGCATCGAAGTTTATTATATCGAAGCGTCAAAGAAGGATTGATGAAATGATAATCCATTTCCGTATTTAAATAATACTTAGTAAAACGATAAGCGATTGCTCCGATTATTCTTAAATCTCCAGCCTTGAATCGGAAGCCGGGTTCAAGGCCGAGGCGAGAAAAGCCATCGTCTTTCGATTCCAAGCGCATCCAGTCGGGATCACCACTATCGAAAGCCGAGAACTCGTGATTAGCCAGTAAGGCGGGATTCGAGTTGTATCCGCTTTCGATAAAAAGAGCCAATCTGAATCCTTCCCAAGAGGATTTTGCTCTAATTGAACCGATCGAGAGCAATAAAACTCCCAAAAGAAAAACATGTCTAAATAATCTGGATAGACTCATTAGGGAAGCTCGACAATGAATTGGCGTATTCCTTCGGTAATACCTACGGCTAGCTTTTCCCTGAAAGACCCCTCGGAAAGTAGTTTTGCATCATCTGGATTTGATAGAAATGCTGTTTCCACAAGAACTGCAGGCATAAACGAGCCCTTCAGAACATAGAATCCGGCTCCAGCAGGACCCCGCGCGGGAAGGCTCGTTTTCGTGGATATCGCCTCTTCAATCAAAACAGCAAGACGCGAAGACTCTCTCAGAAACTCGTTCTGAATAATATCGGTCATTATAAAATCTAGGTCGTCGGTGCCTTCCGAAGGTTCTTCGAGAAAAATCGAGGAATTCTCTAAAGCAGCTGTGGCACGAGCGTGGTCTGAACGCGCTGGAGCAAGGAAAAAAACCTGTGTGCCTCGAGCAGATTTATTCTTGGCCGCATTGCAGTGAATAGAGATGAATAAATCTGCATTATTGGAGTTGGCAAGATCGGTTCGTTTGCTTAGCGGAAGGAATACGTCTTCATTACGAGTTATTTCGACGGTGAAAAGCGTGTCATCTTTTAAAATCTTAGCGATTCGTTTCGAGATGTCGAGCACCAATTTTTTCTCGCGCGTGCCATCTTTAGCACTTGCTCCAGGGTCTTTACCTCCGTGTCCCGGATCGATCATTACATACCATTTTTTCTTGCGGATAGGAGTAGCTGCCTCGTTTTCATCCGCAGGAACAGCAACAATCTTCTTATCCTCTTCATAGGCTTCGTGTTCTGTAGAAATAACAGATGTAACTGTTTTAGGTTTGGTGCTTTTATTCTTTTTTACTGAAAAAACATATTTGCCCCCCGAGTTCTCTAAAGACATTAAAGACCTATCAGCCAGAATTTCTAGAAAAGCTTCCAGAGGGATAAGTATGGCATCGGATAAAATTCGAGTTTTAAGGGGCATTTTATAAGTGCGCTCTGCTACGATAACGAACTCGTTATTCGGTGAAAAAGTAAATGATTCTCCTCCGATAGAGATCGATTCTTTGCGTTTGATGGCGCTGTAAAACCTCTTGTCGCCTATTTCAGCAATTTGATCACTTGTTGTGTAATTATTACCATCAATTTCGAGATAACTCATATTAACCGTGCCGGCGGGAAGTTCGACAGCAGTCGAACCGTCGAACTGAAAAGCAAGTGCAAACGAAAAGAGGATAAATAATAAAAAAAATGAGAGCTTAGTTTTCATGTGGAGAATTTACATCGATAAAATGAATCTGTCAATGTTCATTATTCTAAAATCAAATACTATTATAATTTGGAGCTTCTTTTGTAACAGCAATATCATGCGGATGACTTTCTCGAAGACTGGTCGATGTTATTCTGCAGAATTTGGTTTTGGTCCAGAATTCGTTAATATCCTGCGCACCAGCCATGCCCATGCCAGCGCGAATACCCCCAACAAGCTGATAAACAACATCGGCAACCGGCCCACGATATGGTATTCTTCCTTCGATCCCCTCTGGAACCATCTTCTGAATATCTGTTACATGCTCTTGAGCATATCTATCTCTGGCGCCCTGCTGCATAGCACCAAGGCTTCCCATGCCGCGATAGACTTTGAACCTTCGACCCTCGAAGAGAACCGTTTCTCCCGGGGCTTCATCGGTTCCAGCGAACATATTGCCAAGCATAACCGCGCTTGCTCCAAGCGCAAGAGCTTTTGTTGCATCACCAGAATATCGTATTCCGCCATCGGCAATAATTGGGATTTTATATTGATCGAGTACCATAGCGCAATTATAAACAGCCTCGGCCTGCGGAACACCGACTCCGGTGATAACGCGCGTAGTGCAAATCGATCCGGGGCCAATACCTACTTTTACTACGTCTGCGCCTGCATCGGCCAGCCGAACTGCACCATCTGAGGTCCCTACATTACCAGCGATAACAGGTATTTTTGAAAAATTCTTCTTTAGATATTTAATGGTCTCGATAACATTCTTGCTGTCTCCATGAGCGGTATCTATGGAAAAAATATCTGCGTCGGCTTCACCCAGTATTTCCGATCTTTTCTCTAGGTCTGTTCCAACTCCCAACGCTGCTGCCACGATTAAATGCCCTTCGCTATCGACTATTGCGTTGGGGTTATCTTCCTTTTTCTGAAGATCGCGAGCAGTGATAAGCCCTACAAGGTGTTTTTCGTTGTCCACAACAAGGATTTTTTCGATTCTATACTTGTGAAGCAACTCCGCCGCTTTCTCCATAGGTTCGTTCTCATTAAGAGTAATTAGCTTCGATGTCATCAGTTCGGAAACGATCCTATTCAAATCTGGTTCGAATCGTATATCCCTATGTGTTAAAATCCCGACTAATTTATCGTTCTTAACAACTGGTAAGCCGGTAATATTGTGTTTATCCATCAAGGAAACGGCTTGGCCGACAGTAATAGTGGGTGGAATAGTTATCGGGTCGCGAATCAGTACGCTTTTAGCACGCTTCACAGCGGCAACCTCGAAAGCCTGTCTTTCGGGAGTCATATTACGGTGGATAATGCCAAGTGCTCCAAGTTGCGCAAGCGCTATAGCCATCTGGCTCTCTGTTACAGTATCCATCGCTGCTGATATTATCGGAATATTCAGCTTAATATTTCCTGTAAAAGGGAGTTTTAGATCGACCTCGTGAGGTAGAACTTCAGAATACCCCGGCAGAATAAGTATATCGTCGAAGCTGTAACTCGGCCGATCTGGTATCTTTCGTTGACTGTTCATTATCACTCCAAATTAAAAAAGGGGTTTTTGATTTGTCAAAGCATCAAGAGCCTCGTTGGCGAGTTTATCCGCGATCTGGTTTTCAGATCGTGGAACATGAGTTATCTTCATCGGTCCAATTCGTTTAATTAATTTTATCGCGGAATTATAAAAGCCTTTTAAATTGGGTGATTTAACCTTGTATAGCCCCTTTATTTGTTTCACTAGAAGTTCGCTGTCCGAACGAATCTCCACTGAATCCACCGGATTTGCTTCAATAAACTTCAAAGCTTGGATAAATGCTGAATACTCGGCAATATTATTGGTGGCTGTTCCAATAAAGCCCTTCAGCTTCTTTAGAATTCGCCCAGAGGAGTCCTGAACCACCACTCCATATGATGCAGGGCCGGGATTGCCTCTGCAGGCCCCATCAATATTTATTATTAGCCTTTCCAATTTACAAGCTTATCCTGAACATTCATCATCCCAAACTAAAATGCGCCCGCAAGTCTCACAATAATTGATGGTATCGTGCCTTCGTATAGCCTGACAAAATTTAGCTGGAAGTGATTGAAAACACCCGCCACAAGCCCTGTGAACAACCTTCACTACACCGAATCCGTTGGTGCCTTCAGCTATGCGTTCATATGTGTCGAGGATTTTTTTGTCGATAAGCTCCGCATAAGTATTTCGTTTAGATTGTATCTCTGCGGATTTCCCTTCTATCGCAGAATATTGCTTCTCCATTTCCTCTATCTGAATTGCATTTCCTTTTTCTTTAGTGCTAAGCTCCTCTGTGAGTTTTTTCTCGTCGGCCTCGGCCCTTTCCAAGTCCTCCATCAAACTAATAAGTTCTACTTCGAGTTGTGCAATGTTCTCCTCCGAGTTCTGTATCTCTCGCTGCACAGCATCATATTCCTTGTTCGATTTAACCGAGAGAAGTCTCTGCTGTCCCTGAGTCAACTTTTCTTTGTTTTGCTCAAGCTCCAGATTTTTTAAATCTATAGTTTTCTTTAATTCGCTAATATTTGTTTTGGTGTTTTTAACCTGTTCGGAAAGACTGTCTATCTCGTTCCTCAAATTCTCAAGCAATTTGGGGTAAAATACCTTGGAAACCTCAAGCTCAGCTATTTTGCTGTCAATATCCTGAAGCTTCAATAAAATGCCAAGCGTTTCCTTGATCTCTAACTTCGCCATGAGTTCTCCTTATATTTAATCTTTATAAACTTGCCTATACCACCCAAACCGGCGAGTGTTCCTCTTTTGCAATGTCGATGACGCCATCACCGGGGTGTTCCCAGATTATTTTGTCCAATTCGTTCTTTAGCGTAGGAAGAACCACCCATTCGGTGGCAAAATGACCAGCGATTATCACCGGAAGTCCAAGCGCTTCGGCATATCTCAGTTGGTGATATTTTGCTTCACCAGTTATAAGAACATCAGCTTTTTTTGAAAGCGCAATATCGACAAAGTCCCCACCAGAACCAGTAATTATTGCTACACGAGTCACTCTTGCTTCGCTTTTTCCGTTCACAGCTATTCTACCAGAAGGAAGGGTTGCTTTGAGCTCCTGCGCGAGCTCTAGAAGGCTTGTTGGTCTTAAAAGGTCGCCGATTTGGCCAAAACCGAGTCTCCCGGGGGTATTTAACACCGGATAAATATCGAAAGCTGGTTCTTCATATGGATGTGATTTCTTTATCGCTAAAATCGCCGCATCGATGGACTCGACAGGAATTATAGTCTCGAGGCGACGCTCTTTTTCCTTTTTAAGTTGACCCAGAACGCCCGAAAATGGCTTCGCTTCTCTACCGGGAAGAAATGTGCCCACTCCAGGAGTGGAAAAAGTGCAATCTGAATAATTCCCGATGTTTCCAGCTCCCTCCAAACAAAGAGCAACGCGAACTTGTTCGAGATGCGATTCGGGAACAAATACAACTACCTTAAGATATTTTCCCCTGTCGATAGGTTTTAAAACCTCGCAATCAACCAACCTTAACTGCGCTGCGAGGGCATGATTCGGCGAAACAGGAGAGACATCGAGAACAGAATGCATAACATAAAACGCAATTCCAGATTTTGCGCACATAAAATACGCGTTTCCCAAAGGATGTCCCTTTATAACACTAGATGGCGGCGCTAAATCAGGTGGATGATGTGTGATAAGCATGTCCGCACCTTTAGAGGCTGCTTCTTCTACTATTTTTGCAGAGGGATCAACTGCTAACATGATATATCGTATCTCAGCCCAATTGTCTCCTACTAGCAAACCCGAATGATCCCATTCTTCCGCCCATTCAAGAGGAAAATGCTCTTCGATACGATGAACAACCTTACTGAGTTTCATTTTGGTCCCCATATAAACAAAAACGCACCGCAATTTACGGCGCGTTTAATACATAAAAATCGCGTGGAAAATGGATTTCGAGTTCGACAAAGGATTGGCAGAAACAATTCATGCCCTTTCTTAATGGGCGATAGAGGACTTGAACCTCTGACCTCATGCATGTGAGGCATGCGCTCTACCGCCTGAGCTAATCGCCCTATTAATACCGTTTTTAATTGGACCCACGAGGATTTGAACCTCGGGCCAAGGGATTATGAGTCCCCTGCTCTACCGCTGAGCTATGGGTCCATAGAGAACATCATTTTTTTATAATATACCCACCTTAATAAAAATCAAGGTCTTTTTTAGATTTTCAAAGAATATTGAAACTTTTTTAGGCTTGCTATACTATAATCATAATTATATATTCAATAGATTATTTAATTAGGTTGGTTCCAAATTTGGAAGGTTTATATGAATAACTTGAAGCTTTGTTTTCCCATTATACTGATTCTAACGGCAATTTTTAATATCTTTGCCAGCAGCGGCGAACCAATTACAATCGATATTCCTGTGACAGTTAGAGAAGACCCAATCCAACTCGTCGGTTTCTGGGATAAATGTTTAGGCAACTATCAAGGAGATATTGTCCAGCACTGTGAATGGGTAGTTGCAACTGGTGCCACTGCTTATGATACGCTCTGGATATATCAACGCAGAGAAGGATGTGGTATTTTTTCTGGCGAAGCCGAAAAAAGGGTTACTATTCTTGAGTTTAACACCACCGATATTCCAGATACAGCATATATTAGCGATGTAAGTCTTATTCTAACAGTAGATTCGATTTATAATTCCGCCGGTGCTCCTCCACAAATAGAATGCAGCGATATGCTTGCCAATGAAACTCGACCCTCCGAGCGTCTTCTCGATGTCACAAATCTTACTGATGCTCTTGGGGGTAATCTCGGAAACAAGGACTATCTTTCAGGCACCTCTGTTACTTCGACAGGTGAATTCTCGGCACACCTAAATAACGATGCTAAAACCGATCTACAGAACAAATTGGGTGATAACTGGTTTGCACTCGGATTGAACATCACGAATTTTACCGAGTCCAGCGGCACGGCTCTTGTTAGACTTACGCCCCGAGCGTTTCAAAAAATCCGAGTGACTTATTATTCCTCGACCAACATTACGGTTCAAACCGACTTCCCCGATGGCGAGCTTATAATCGATGACTCACTTCGTGTCGTATCGCCACATATTGCCGAATGGTATGAGGACGAACTTCACGTAATAAACACCGATAGCATTCAAACGCCCGGTTTAGGGGTTAAGTATCTTTATCGTTACTGGTCAGATGGGATAGATAGTATTCGTCACACAATCCATATTAGTTCCGATACACTCGTTTATACCGCTTATTTCGATACAATGTATCAACTTACGATTTATGCTCCCGGCTACACAGAACCTTCTCCCGTCGATCCGGACAGCATTTGGTTCGATCCTCGTTCGTGGGCTTTTATTTCCATCGAACCATGCACAGTCTATCTTAGAGCCGACTCTCTTGAAAGACACATTTTCCAGGGCTGGAGCGGTGTTGGTTCTGGTTCTTATTCAGGACCAACCGACACAGCATGGGTTCAAATGAACGAGCCGGTTAACCAGTATGCACTATATGATACGGCTTTCTGGCTTGAGCTAACCTATGACGGTTGTGGAACTGGTGTTCCGGCGCAAATAGGCGAGGGCTGGGCTTATGCCAGCGATTCTGTGGAGGTTATTACTGCAGAGTCCCTCTTTGTAGAGGACGCGTGGTATTTCTTCACATACTGGTCGAATTCAGCCGGACATCTTCGAGATAGCACAAGCGCTAGAACATGGTTCATTGATCCCGATTTGCCAAGAACGATAGTTGCAAATTATAGCGTGGATCCACAATTGCAGGTATATCCTGATAGTTTAAGTCTGATTGCGCCGGGGCACGAATTCTTGCTTCCAGTAATTATAGATGCTTCTATTGATTATGCTGTCGATAGTTTCGGGTTCGTTATGCACTTCGACAATGCTAAGCTCGAGTTTATCGATTTGATTCGTTCGAGTGTTATATGGGCTGAATTGACGCCGACAGCGGGAGATACTACGGTCAGCGTTTTCGGTGATGTTCCCGGTTCATCGATGTTGATCGAAGCCCCTGAGACACTTTTTTATTATAGAATGCGAGCCAAACTCGGCGCAACTGGTAGAGATACTATTTCTTTCGATGGCTTTGAACACGCTTTCGAGCTTGCTGAAACTCGCCCCGGTTATGTTCAAATAGTGCCGCTTGAAATCTCCATATCGGTCACTAACGACTACGGTGGTGATTCCGTTTGGATCGATGGCACACCTTATCCTGCTCCCTACGAAGATACTTGGATCGGTGCAGATATCCACGAGATAGGAACAGATACTCTCAATCCGATATCTCTCGGTGTGCATGCGAGGTTTACAGGTTGGTCAGACGGTGGTGCTCGTTTTCATAATGTTAGGCCAATTAATGATAGCAGCTTTGTTGCGCAATTTGACACAATGCTATATCTCGACATCGTTTCACCATTTGCAGTAGCAGCAGGGTCCGGTTGGTTCGATCGTGGTGAAGAGCGCGGATTCTCCGTTTCACCAGAGATAGTTACCGACGGTCTTTCCCGTGATATTTTTATCTCATGGGAGGGAACAGGCGGAATAAGCTACACCGGCACGGATAATCCAGCTATTTGCACCATGATGTCACCTATTATCGAGACAGCGATATGGCAGCATCAATATTGGCTCGAGCTTCACTATTCCGGCACAGGCGGTGCGGTTCCCTCTCTTATCGGTGAGGGTTGGAGTGACGACCTTTCCTGGACCCACATATCCACGGATAGTATAATAGACGATGGCGGCACGCCAAGATATTTCTCATGGTGGTCAGGCGGGACAGTAGCGAACAGGTTTATTCGCTCCACAGAGGCATATATTTCTCTCCCAGATACTATAATTGCAGTGTATTCTAACGAACCCTTTGTTTTTAATTTTGATATTCCGGAAACCACTATTGCAGCTCCATCCAGTATGATCGAAATACCTGTTGCTATTGATATTCCAACATCGACAGTCCTCTCTGAGATTTCCTTTAATTTGTATTTCGATAATAATGTGCTAGATTATTCTGGTATAAATCTCGGCGATCTCTCCTGGACATCTATCACAGGCACCGATCTATCCTCCGGCGCGAACGGCCATGTTTTAGTTCATGCTTCTGCAACATCACCTTTATCAGTCGATCCTTCGGACATTCTTGCAAATCTAAATTTCAATGTTAGCCCTTCCGCCGATGGTGTTAGTGATGTTATTGCCGCCGATGGCGGCCACGATATCGCAGTCGCTTCGCCTGATACAGGTTTAGTTAATGTTATCGGGCCGGTTTCTGTCGTTGTTTCGACAAGCCCTATCGATGGTGTCGTCATCATCGATTCCACCAATTTTTCTGCCCCTTATGAATCCGATTGGCACAGCGGTGATTCTATACTCGTTGCCGTGCCAACTCCTCAATATCCCGCCACCGGAGTGAGAATGGCATTTTTCGACTGGTCCGATGGCGGCGCTCTAGAGCATTCTGTTTTCCCTACCACAGATACTATATATATCGCGAATTTCGAGATAGCGTATCTTTTTAATGTGATTTCAGCTTGGGGTGTTTCTTCCGGATCAGGTTGGTATGCCTCTGGAGCCGAAGCTATTTTCGATGTATCGCCTGACTCCATCCACGATGGCAGTAGTTATTATCTTTTCTCCGGTTGGGTTGGCGATGGCGATTCAGCATATACAGGGCCCTTAAACGCTTCTTTAGCGAGGATTTACGAGCCTTGTTCAGAAACAGCACAGTGGAACGCATTTCATGAACTCAGTATCGATTATTCTGGCTCATCGGTAGCACCGACACTGACCGGTGAAGGCTGGTTTATGGAAGGTGTTCCAACACCGATCACCGCTCAAGATTCCATCGATGATGGCCCGGACAGATACTACTTCCTATACTGGGATGGCCCCTCGGCGATAGGGGACAGGTTCTCCTCCAACACGACCGTCGCATTGAGCGAACCGACTGAGCTCACTGCGGTCTATTCTGTCGAACACGGGAATTCCATTTTTGGCCCTCCATCGCTTACACTTGCGGAAAGCGGTTCTTTCATTCTGTTACCGATTATCTTTCACGGCTCGAGTATCGATGCTGATAGCTTGAGCTTCGAGTTCGACTTCGATATTGCAGGCATTTCGCCGAACAGCATTATTTCAGGGACTTTCGGTTGGGAGATTCTTGAAATAACCGATGATGGATTCACCGCAACGGTTTTCGCGTGCAATTCCACGGAATTCACCATCGAGGACGGCGATACGATTGCCAATATAGTTTTTCATGTTTCAGGGACTTCTGGGCTTTACTCACTCGACTTTGAGGCTCCCGCTTTCGACCTTTCTGATTGTGTCCCAATCGATGGTAATGTCCGTATTTCTGGTGCTATCGAGGTTATGGTTCAGACCGATTTTGGAGGCAAGGTTTATGTCGATGGTTCGATATATGATTCCCCATACGAGGCCGAATGGATAGCTGGTTCCGAACATCAAATTTTTGTTCCAGAGCTCCAGAATTTTGCCACAGGCCATAGAAAATATTATGATTCTTGGAGCGATGCCGGCCTTCGTTCGCATTATGTCATTCCGATTTCCGATACAACATTCACAGCCTTCCACGATGACAAATATGCTTTCGATGTGCTTTCTAGATGGGGCGCGACTATTGGATCAGGTTGGTATTTACGCGGCGAAGAGGCTATTTTCAGTGTGTCTCCTGAAAACGTAACAGTTAGTCATGATAGATATTCCTTCAATTCATGGGCTGGAACCGGTGTTGGGAGTTACTCGGGGGGCGCAAATCCACATTCGATAACTATTCGAGGCCCTGCCCGCGAAACCGCTCAGTGGAATTCAGAGCATTATCTGAGCTTAGAATCAACTGGAACTGGTGGGGCATCTCCAATATTAACCGGTCAAGGGTGGTATGAGAGTGGCACCTGGGCACCGATCACTGCCTCGCCAACCGTTTTGGACCCCGCAAGGGCTCTAAATCCGCGCTCTTTCAGTCATTGGAGTGGCGGTGTTTTCGCCGATGAGAATTCACCATCGACAACCGTTCTCGTAGATTCTGCCTTCACTGCAACCGCAAATTATATGGATGCCGCCATCGACGCCACAGATTCATTATGGATTGCAGTCGGAGGAGTTGCAAATATAGCCGTTCGAGCTATATCAAATGCGCCACTCGATCTAGATACTATCGAGATGTCGATCACTTTTGGCGGGGATATCCTAACCTTTGTCGATGTCACGGCATGCGGAATCGCATGGGATTATTTGAACGCAGAAGCCACACCACTCGGAGGTGGAGTGATAAGAGTGGGTATCGATGCATACAGAGACTCGCCATTCGAAGTAGAGGATTTCGATAGGCTTTTCTGTGTGAACATGGAGGCCCTCTCAGTTGGAACTGCACCATTTGAGCTAAGCATAGAAAGAGTTAATTCTCCCGATTTCAAGGTATTAAACACCGATCGCGCAGTTAAAGTAAGCGATCTTGTCGATTTAACACTTGCTAGTCCTGTTGCGGATTCCCTATTTCTCGATGGCACAGCTTATGCAGTTGGAACGATTATTCATCTTGCCTCAGGAAGCCCACATATCGCTACTGCTCCGCTTATTCTTCCAGATACTCCGGATTCCCGCTTCATTTTCAGTCAATGGGATGATCACATCGATGCAGCGCGTGATATACGGCCGATCTCCGATACAACCATTACTGCACGCTATACCGCTCAATATAAATTAAATATTTTTTCTGACCACGCTGTTATCACTGGTTCTGGATGGTTCGATGAAAGCGATACGGCTATTTTCGCTGTTACCCCCGATTCAATTATGATCGGCGATTCAATAATCTATTTATTTTCCGGTTGGGTTGGCGACTATATCGGCATCGAGAATCCATGCTCTACTGTTATCGACGAGGCCAAGAATATTACCGCAGTTTGGGATACATTATATCGAGTTAATGTGGAAAGTGCCCACGCAACACCGGAAACCGATGGTTGGTGTGCTGTCGGCGATTCGATAATTCTTAAAATAAGACCGATTGTCGTTGACGATGGTTTAAACAGATGGACATTTATGAGCTGGAGCGGAACAGGAACCGGTTCCTATTCGGGAACCTCCGATTCTCTCTTGCTATATCCAGCTTCGCCGATACACGAAATAGCAGAATGGAGCGTCCAACACTTCGTGAGGATTTTTAATGGTGGTCATGGCACTTCCGAAGGAGGGGGATGGTATAACGAGGGAGATACGGCTTGGTTTGGGATTTCACCCATGACTGTTGACTCGACTACTGATATTAGATGGTCTTTTGCCGGTTGGAATGGCGAGGGCGATGGAGCATATTCTGGAAGCGTTGTCGATACTTTCTGCACTGTAAATGAAGCGTTCACAGAAACAGCTTCGTGGTCACTTGAATACTTATTGACCGTCGATAATGGTGGTCATGGGGCCGCTACGGGCGCTGGTTGGTATACTGATGGCGATACCGCTGAGTTCTCCGTGGAACCGGATAGCGAAATAATCGTCGATGGTAAAGCATGGAGATTTACCGGTTGGACCGGCACAGGTTCCGGTGAATATACTGGAGAGAATAATCCAGCCATTTGCAGAATGGGTGGGCCTATAGAGGAAATTGCCAATTGGGGCATCCGTTTCAGAGTGACTATTACCGACTCCGGCGCTTCGGGAATCCCCGAGTTCGAGGGGGAGGGTTGGTTTTCCGCAACCAGTTGGCAACCTATTTGTGCGCCACCTGTTGTTATAGCTGGGAGTAGTAGATTATCTTTCCTACATTGGAGTGGTGGCGTTTTCGAGGATACAACATCACATTCAACGAATGTTCGGGTCGATACAACTCTATATCTTACTGCTCATTACTCTGATTTCGAAATATCACCTCCAGAAACAATACTTGTTGAAGCGGGCGATACTTTCGATGTGCCTATAACTCTATATAATCCATTCGCTTATAGGTTAATGAACATGCAGTTCAATATCAACTTCCCGGATTCGATACTAGATTTCGTTTCTGTGCGGTCCAGTTCGGATTTCACATGGAACACAATTAACGCAACTCCTATGGGCTTTGGTCTCATCACAATTTACGGCAATAGAACTCCGAGTTATGTTACCACGCCTGCTCAGCTTTGCATTGCGAAATTTGTTTCCACAGGCAGCTCAGCAAGAATAGACACAATATCCCTAAATGGATTCTCTTATGATATTGCTGGAGCCAATTCCAATCCCGCAATGCTTATAATCGGTGCTCCTATCGACGTCGTCGTTCGCTCCGATTATTCTGGTCCCGATGCTAAGGTATGGATCGATGGCGCACAAAACGCTTCACCATACGAAGGAACATGGATAGCTGGCGAACCACATTCCATTGGTGCGTTTAATAGCTATGGTAGTTCTGATACCCGTTCCGTATGGAGAAGTTGGTCGGATGGTGGTGCAATTCATCATGTGGTTGCACCGATGCTTGAAGATACATTTACCGCGCATTATGAGATCGAGCATAAACTCACAATTTCCGCCCCTTACGGCGAACCATTCGGTGAGGGGTTCCACAGCGAAGGAACAGAGGTCGAATTTGGACTCGCTGAAGAGGTTGTTGCCACCGAAGGCACAGAATATACCTTCGATCTTTGGACTGGAATCGGCGACGGGAACTATTCAGGGACGAATAATCCGGCTCTATGCACCATGAACGCGCCGATTACCGAAACAGCTTCCTATGTTAATAGATACTTTCTGGAGATCGATGGAGTTTATTCTGCTTCTACAGGTGAGGGTTGGTATTCCTCAGGTTCTCCAGCAGAATTCTCCATTATCGATACAATAATCGATGTGACTCCCGGAACACGGCGCACTTTCGATAGATGGGCTGGCGCTTATACAGGAACAGATAATCCTGCTACATGGATTGTTACATCGACCAATACTGAAACTGCGCAATGGCTTCTGGAACATCTTGTCACTATCGAAACACCCAGAGGAATTCCCACCGGTGATGGTTGGAATATCTCCGGGGATTCGGTGGAAATATCCATCGAAGAGACGATAGACTCGACCGATGGCATCCGTTGGGCTTTCGCTGGCTGGGAAATCGGCGATACGACTTATCTTGATAATACCTATAAATTTGTTTTGATTGAGCCGACAACAATTACAGCACTTTGGGAAATTGAATACCGCCTCGATGTCGTCAGCGATCACGGTCTTCCTGGTGACGAAGGCTGGTATAGTGAAGACGAAATTGCTACAATATCTGTCGAGCCAGAGACCGTTATAGTAGGTCAAATAAGATTTATTTTCCAAGGATGGACTGGAACCGGCGTAAGTTCATATACAGGACTCGATAACCCGCATAATATTATCATGACTGCACCGATTATTGAGACTGCGGAATGGAAAACACAATATTACCTTACTGTCGATGGCGGCCCCTCGGATGCTTTAGGTGACGGTTGGTATAATCATGGCGCTAATGCAATATTCAGTGTCGTTGATCCTGTCATCGAGAGTGATGGAGTCCGTTGGGCGTTTTCAGGCTGGTCGGGATTTGGTGCGGGGGCATATACAGGCGCGGGTAATCCCGCCGGTTGTAATTTGAATGGCCCCATTCTCGAAACTGCTAAGTTCGATAAGCTGTATTTGGTCAATATTCAAAGCGACCACGGGACTGTTTATGGTGAAGGTTATTATATCGAGGGCTCTATTGTTCCATTCTATGTCGAACCGGAGTCGATAATCACAGAAGGCATTCTCTATAACTTTGATAGCTGGATTGGTTCAGGACCCGGTTCATATACAGGGCCGAACAATCCATCTCTGGCTATTCCCGATAGCGCAAATGAAGAAACAGCAAACTGGGACACGCTTTTCTTACTAACCCTCGATGCAATTGGATGCCCAGCTGCAACTCCAGCTCTCGAGACCGAGGGATTTTATAGGGAGGGTAATATACCTATCTCAGCGGAAAACCCCGTTTATTCAGGAACCGATCGTTATCACTTCCGTAAATGGACAGGTGGTATTTTTGCCGATAGCCTTTCATCGACAACGAATATTTCATTAACAGGACCTGATACAGCTATTGCCCAATATTCATCTCTCGAGGTCAGCCCGGCTGAATCGATATTCTGTTCGGCCGATGATACGGTTTGGATACCGATTATTCTTTATCAAAACACACCGATATATTGGCTCGATTCTATCGGTTTCGATATCTATTATGATTCTGATATGTTGACATATTATGACCTCTCGGAAGACCCAGATGTCGACTGGGAAAGCAAGGTGGTAGTTCCGATTTCTCGAACAACAGATTCAGGATTGAGAATTCGCGCTTATACCTCGACGCTGTTCAATATTGTCCCACCGGATACTATACTCTATGTCGGCTTCATCGTTTCATCTGGTTTTGTTTACTCGAGCCCTATTGAAATTAGGAACCGCGTCCTCGATCTCGATCTTTCGGGAACAATCGATGGCGTTGTGCTTAAAGACAATCTCGTTTCCGTCACTGTCGAAAACGCCATTTTTGGCGATTCGGTAATTGTTGATGGAACAACTTATTTATCGCCTTATTCAAGCAACTGGATACCGGGGCATAGCCACACTATTTCGGCTAAACCATTTGTTTCAACCGGTATCGGATCCCGAGCGAAATTCGATTTTTGGAGCGATGGCGGGACTATAAGCAGAATAGTTTATGCCGAGAGTGAAACTTCGTTTACCGCGAATTTTACACAGCAGTTCTCGTTTACCGTATTTAATTCCGGTGGCGATTCGCCGGTTCCACCACTCGGTGCACATTGGTTCGATGTAGGAACAACTGTTTCTGCGTTTGTGCGTAATCCCGACCCAATTACGAATTGGTTCTGCACTGGCTATTATGGAACAGGCAACTTGTTCCTCGGCGGAACGCAAGACTCGGTTGATTTCGATCTCACTCAAGCAACGAGTATTCGTTGGAATTGGCAAGAAATGGTGCCCTTGATTGTCATATCTGATTATGGCACACCTTGGCCACCGGTTGGAACAACTTGGGTTGCTCCCGGCACTGTTATCGATGCGGTAAACGATAGCCTCGATATTATTGGGCCCGGTGTGGCATGGCGCTGCGAAAGCTATACCGGAAGCGGAAGTGCGAGTTCTGGTGATGGATTCGCTGTTAGCTTCACAATCGAAGAGCTATCTCAGCTCGAGTGGGCTTTCGAAGGGCCTGCATATGCTCTAAATCTGGCCGCCGATGGATGCGATGGCGCTACACCGGACATCATTGAAGCTGAAGGCTTCTATTTAGATGAAGCCACGATTACAGCATCATATTCTGTCCTAAGCGGAGGCGTGAAGTATTTCTTCGATCATTGGGCGTCTATTCCTGTGGGTGCCACATTTGAGGATGAGGAAGATTCCTCAACTAGCATCAATCTAATCGGTTCGCCGAGAATCGCAGTCGCACACTATGTCAGAGGTGTTAGATTGGAGTTGTATAAATCTCCAGTCGAACCCTTCGGTGGATTCGCAGTTGGTGGAGAGAATTTCGATCATACTTCTCACGCCATCGCATGGCTTCCACAATGTTGGACGGGTAATATATTATCGACATCACAGGACACTGCAGTTGGCGGCGATTCAATGTTTGTGTTTGATTCATGGTCGGATGGAGGCGCCAGAGTCCATTTTGTTGGGCCTATATGCGAAAACACGATATTCACATCCTATATGAACAAGAAATACAGATATAAATTTACGAAAGAACCATCTTGGGATGTTTATGGAACAATTAAAGTCGGTTCGACAACATTCTCCGGAGCTGCTAGCGTTAATGCCACAGCTTGGCTCGAAGAGGGTGAGACTTTTCAGATTTCTGCAAGTGAATTTGATCTTGTCGATCCAACCCGCCGTTTGCAATGGATTTCATGGTCGGATGGGGGCGCGCTGATGCACAACATAGGCCCTATCGATGGGCCTGATAGCCTCAATGCTTCTTATCTTAGGCAATTTGCTTTAACAGTCCGAAAGAATCCTCTTGAAGAATATGGATGGATTAGACTCGGAGCAATATATTACAACGGTGTTTCAGAGGCTACGGCCTGGTATGATATAGATGCCAGCGCAGAAATTGAAGTCTCTGATCCGGATGGTTATGCCGATACACTTTGGAATTTCGCGGATTGGGACATCGGTGCCACTACTCCTTCTATCGAATTCGGTCCGATAGATACATCTTATGTCCTTAACGCAAATTACAGCGAAGAGGAAGTAATATTATCTTTCAACGCCACACCGGAATCATGGGATGTTGGTAATATAGAACTCGATTTCACCGAAACCATGAGTGCCAGAGAGAATATCACACTGGCTAATAATGGAACGCATTCTTTAGTATTCGGCTTGAATGTTGAGGATATGGGGCCATGGACAGTCGGTTATATTTCGGGCATCGATAAATTTTCGCTCAAAGCTCAATTCAACGATCTAACAACACCACCATTGACCTGGTCAACTTTTAACGACGCAGTATTAAATTATATTAGATGGGCGAATGACGAAGCTTTTGGTGTTGGGGGCATTAATATTGAACCTAGTTCGAGTGAATATCTATGGCTATCGTTTACCGCACCACATTCGAGTTTAAGTTATGGTGCGCAAACCCTTAACCTTAAGATTACAGGATATATCTTCTTGCCTTAGGTTTTTTCACACTATATACTTACTAACAATAAGAAAAAAGCCTGAATTAAAAAAAAGGAATCAAGAAAATCCCTAAGGAATTATCGCTAAACGACATATTATTTGACATCAATAGTGAAGATATTTAAATTACCTTGTAGTAAGGTAATAAAATAAAATGCAAAAACTTGATACTAGAACATCGATTATAATAATTGGAATAGTATTCCTCGTAGGTGTAATCCTATGTGTTGTTCTTTTTTCGATGTCCGATGATCTTTCCGCACTTGATTTTCCTTTGGGGTTTAAGTTTTTATTCGAGCTTATTGTCTATGGAATCTCTCTCTTTCTCTTCTCAAATTACAAGTTCAAACCTACTTTATGGTCAAAAGGTTTCTTGATTATTGTTTTCTTTCGATTTCTTTTCGCCATTGTAGTTGGATTAATAGTTTTCCTTCTTTTCGCAAAACCACCTCAAAACTTTGGGACAGTTTTTATCGATGCGCTATATCGATTTAACTATTCTTTTATATTACAGGTGCTATTCTCTCCGTGTTTGGCCTATCCGCTTCTAAATGCTGTTATTACAGAAAAAGTGGAGTTGGAAAAGGCCGTCAAAGAGGCAAGCACAAAACTCAGAACCTCTGTGCCACCACCACCACCATCCACTGAATTGCCCCCTGAGTGGATAGAAGATATTTCAACTGGGGAGGCTGGCGAGATTGTAGAAGAATCAAGTAAATCGACTAAAGAGATATCTTCGGAGCTATTGAAAGAGCTGGGATTATCGGATTTAGTCGAACAGCAGGAATCAGAAAAAACCACCTCGGATAAAAGTGATGTAGAAAAAACGCCCACAAAAAAGGAAAGCTCTAAGTCCATGGATTCGGACTTAAAAGAACTTTTAGGGCAACTGGATAGCAAGAGCTTTTTCGAGGAATCAGGGAAATCCGGTTCGGTAAAACCTAAAGAAACAGAGAAGCCAGAATTAGATAAACAAAAACCACCCGATGCAACTCAAGATCTTCTGGATGAGTTGGCTGCTTTCGAGAATTCCGAAGGGTTAAAATCTATAATCCCCACAGAGATGCCAAAAATTCCCGAATCTGGGATTCCAGAAATAAAAGAAACCGCCAAATCACCTTTGGATAGGCTTTCCTCGAAATCAGAAAAATCGGAGGTTGAAAAATCTGTATCGGAGCTCGATGATGTTTTAGATTTAGGCCTCGAGTTACCTGATTTCAATATCCCCGGTTTCGAAGAAGAACCGGAAGGAAAAACCGAGGCGGAAATAAAGCTTCCAAAATTCGAAACCGAAAGCCAAAAGCTAGAATCGTCAAAACAAAAAGAACAAACAAGGCAACCGCAAGAAAAGGCTGAAGCAGAAATAATTCCTCCCAAAGAAGTTCTACCACAGCCTGATGTCGAGTTACAAGAGGAGAAACCGGCAGAAAAACCAGAAGAAAAAAACCTAGAACTCGATATTAACGAACTCCTCGGTGAAA